>CAZLOC010000310.1:0-4878 GCA_964560935.1 uncultured Anaerolineaceae bacterium
CCACCGCATCAACCTCACCCTGTACAAGATCGACGCGATGATGGACGGCGACCTGGCAGAACTTCTGGATGCGCTAGCGGCGGAGCATCAGGCGGAATTGCTGGCGACGCTTTCCGGTGAAGGCTGAAGTGGGACATAGCCAGGTGCCTACCGTTAACGATCTGCTTGAAGACGCAACAGCTCGCCTTTCAACTGGACTCAGTCTGGAGCGACGCGAAGCACGGCTGGAAGCGCAAATCCTCGCTTCGCGCGCTCTCGGAGTGAATCGCGCCTGGCTCATCGCCCACGGGCAAGACACACCAGATTCCGCCCAATCTGCAGCTATTGAAGCTCTCGTCGCCCGCCGTGAACAAGGTGAGCCCGTGGCCTACATACTCGGGGAAAAGGAATTCTACGGACGTATGTTCAAGGTCACGCCGGACGTGCTCATCCCGCGCCCAGAGACAGAGTTGCTAGTGGACGCTGCCTTGAGAAGTCTGGCTAAAAACCACCCCGCCCGGATTCTAGACATCGGCACAGGAAGTGGCTGCATCGCTTTAACCTTGGCACTGGAACTACCAGACTGTTCTGTGACCGCTGTCGACCTCTCTGCTCAGGCACTGTCCATCGCCAGACAGAACGCGCATTGCCTTAACGCCAAGGTTCGGCTGTTGCAGAGCGACCTCTTTGACTCGCTCGGCGACGACAGCTTCGACCTTATCATCAGCAACCCCCCCTATATCCCGGCCACCGATCCCCATTTGCGCCAAGGTGACATTCGATTTGAACCCAAGGCAGCACTCACGGCCGGACCGGAAGGGTTGGACACCCTGAGACCGCTTATCCAGTCCGCTCCTGATCACCTTTTATCAGGCGGATGGTTGATGCTCGAGCACGGCTGGGATCAGGCAGACAACTGCCGAAGCCTGCTGGTAGAGTCCTGGTTCATGAATATCCAAAGCCTGCGTGATCTGGCGGGGCATCAGCGGGCGACCCTTGGCCAATGGTGGGGACGATGATGTCAACCGCCACCTTTTCACGAGTCGGATCATGGAAAATCGCTCCCGCGGGTCAATTGCTGGCTGCCGAATTTGACGGCCAGACTGTCGTTTACCACACCGGCGCGGGCCATACCCACTGGGTTTCTCCTGTCGCTGCCGAAGTCCTGAATTGCTTGAATCGGGGTATCCATGATGAAGACGGACTCTATGCAGCGCTGAGCGAATTGGTCAGCGAGGAAGACATGCCCATGTTGGCCGAGTCCCTCCGGGAAACCCTCGATCACCTCAAGAAACTATCCTTGATCGAACTCGCATGATGCACATTCGAGATCTTTCCGATCTGGAACTGGCGGATAGATTGGCGCAAGGCCTGGACTTGCAGACCGGCCCCTTCATTTTCCATATCCAAAGCCGGGAACGCTCCGTTTACTCTGGCCTGCGACGACTCTATGCGGATTTTCCGGTTGGCGAGGAAGCGGTCCGCGATTTTCATGTTCGAGTACACCGCCCTGCCAACCTGCGGCGCTGGTATCACCCGCAAGTCATATTCGAACACGACCTCGTGTCCCCATTCAAACCTTTGCCTGCAAATCACGCTTTCGCCGGCCTGGAATGGGGTATGAACTGGTGTATTGCCGGGTATGCCCACCACTACCTGACCTTGCATGCAGCGGTGCTGGAACGCAATGGTCGCGCCGTCATGCTCCCTGGTGAGCCTGGTGCAGGCAAAAGCACCCTCACCGCCGCGCTTTCTCTCTCCGGATGGCGATTGCTGACTGATGAAACCGCCCTGGTTGATCTGGATACCGGCGTGCTGTGGCCCATGGCCCGCCCCGTCAACCTGAAAAATAGCTCCATTGACATCATTCAGGCCTTTTCCAGAGAAGCAGTGTTTGGCGATAAGGCGTTCGATACGCACAAAGGCACCGTCGCCCACCTGAAGCCCAGCACAGAAACCGTATTGCGCATGAATGAGCCATGCCGCATCGGTTGGGTAGTGTTTCCGCGTTGGCAAGCGGATTCTCCCGCGCGTCTCACGCGCCGTCCCCGTGCCGACACCTTTGTCTTTGCCGCCGAAAACAGCTTCAACTACAGTGTCATGGGCGAAACGGGGTTTCGTGCACTGGAGGGCTTGATTCGGGAAGCCGAGTGCTTCGACTTCCGTTACGGGCGGTTGGAAGACGCCTTGGCGACCTTCGAAAGGCTTTCCGCATGAACACCGCCTTTCAGCGACTGCTGACTTCTTTGCGACAGCCAGAAAGCATGCTCGGCTTGTCTGAATCCGAGTGGGACGCCCTACTACGCCACAGCCGCAGCGCCGGATTGTTATCGCGGTTAGCCCTGGACATGCAAGCCAGCCAGGGCGAGGATAATTTACCGGATCGTGTCCGTCGGCATATGCGCGGCGCGACGTACATTGCCGAGCGGCAGATTCGCGCTGTGCGCTGGGAAGTGCACAAAGTTCACCAGGCCCTGGAACACATGGACATGCCCATCGTGCTCCTGAAAGGCGCGGCTTACGTCATGGCAGACCTCCCCCCTGCGCGTGGCCGCCTGTTTGGCGATATCGACCTGCTTGTGCCACGAGAGCATCTTGACGATGTGGAAATGCAACTGATCACGAATGGCTGGCACGGCACACATCGGGATGCCTACGACCAGTGCTATTACCGCGAATGGATGCACGAGATCCCCCCCATGACCCACATCACTCGCGGCAGCACCCTGGATGTACATCACAACATCCTGCCGCTAACAGCCAGGCTCAAACCCCAAGCGAAAGATTTGTTCACATCCATCGTGCCTATTCCGAGCTACCGCAACCTTTATCGTTTGGGTAATGCCGACTTGGTTTTGCACAGTGCAACCCACCTCTTTCATGAGGGTGAATGGGGCCACGGCCTGCGCGATCTTGTCGATCTGGATGCCCTGCTGCGCCATTTCGGTACTGATTCCGGTTTCTTGGAAACTCTGGCAGCGCGCGCAGATACGATGGATCTGCGCATTCCGCTGAACTACGCGCTACATTTCTCGCAAACATTATTGGGTACCCCCATCGGGGACGATAAAACACCCGCCAGAGTACCGAGACTCGCGCATAGCCTAATCCATCATATGTTCATACAGGGTTTCGCCAGCGCCCATCCCGACATGTCGGCTCCAGTGGCTCGACTTGTACTGCTACTCCTATATATCCGCAGCCACTGGCTACGGATGCCTCTGCACCATTTATTACCGCACTTATTTCACAAAACCTTGGCTCGTAGCAAGACGGAGAAAGAATGACAATGGTGTCGGTTTTCTTTACAGTTAGTCATTGCTCTTATCGAGTCACCTGCACAGATGGCCCGCCAGAGTGAGGGGTTGAAATCATGGCGTGATTCTTGCTTATAATATTTCAATCGTTATATGGAGTTGTGGATCATGTCCGAACTGAAATCAGATTCCACGCAACCTACCGAGGTTGAAGTTGTAAATACTGTGCGGCGCCGGCTGACATCAGCAGCTTTGGCTGGCCCAGTAATATTGGGGACATTGGTTAGCAAACAAGCGCTGGGGGGGGTGCCTTACCATTGCACCATCTCTGGACAAATCTCAGGCACGGGTTCTGTGCGGCCTCAAGAAGCCGTTGTTTGCAACAGCTTGGGGCGTTCACCTGGTTTCTGGAAAAACCACTGGTCGTGTTGGGGTATAAACGGCACGGTGAATGGGATAACGGTGCCAGGGCCTTTCAGGCCATTTAGTGCGATATTCGGTGGTAGTAATAATTGCCGCATGGGTGACATCCTTGAGGGGTGTGGTTCCTGCGCAGATCAGTTGGCCCGGGCCGCTATCGCCTCCTATCTCAACGCCCTGCATTTTCAGAACTCCTATCCGCTGACCACGGATCAGGTTATCTGGCTTTATACCAATGCAAGCAGTGGCGCTGTAGGCAACTATGCCAGCCTCAAAGATTATTTCGAATCGCTTTACGGCAACAGCGATGATTGGCCTGCTGGATTCAGCAGCTCAACCTGTCCAAGTGACCCGCAAGGTTTTTCATGCGACACCCCGACTCCGGGTAGCACTACAACGACCACGACCACTCCTATTACTAACGGCAACGGCAACGGCAACGGCAACGGCAACGGCAACGGCAACGGCAACGGCAACAATTCTCCTTAAACAGAACTGTTTATTTATCCACGAAGCAACAAAGCCCCGAATTTGGGGCTTTGTTGCTGGGCGTATCCAAAAATTGGCTTTCGGTGCCTCAGCGCCACCTTCAGTTCTTTTCTCGACCCCATAGGTAAATCAACATCGTTTTGCCACACACACCCTAATTGTCAGAATACTTTACACATCTGCCCAAGGTTATTTTAATAACCTTGATAATCATAGCCATAGATATAATGGCATCTACTTTGCTAAACAACATTCTGCTGAATCCGAAGCGTAGACGGTAATGCTCGAGCGGAAGCCACAAAGGACTCAATCTGTTCGAATATTTACAAGCCACGATACTAATTACACGGCTGGCCAAGAAAGAAATCTGGAAAGCAGAGGTGGCCATTTTCTCCGCTTCTTCTACTGGGTCGCATTCCCTGGAACCGCTCATACATTACGTTTTTCAACCCTGCAGCAGCACTACCTGCTCGGCCTTTGACGCCGTTGCCTCTATTACGGCTATGTCTCGAACCGGACTGTCACACACGCCATGAAACTGCTGCAACTCCCGCCCAAAGAACTGCGCCGACAACTGGCCGGTCAAGGCATCTGGCTGCGCACCGGGCCGTTTTCCCTGCGGGTGCGATCACGACTCGATTCCGTTGCCGAGGGGCTGGGCGAACTCTACAGCCAGTTCGAAGTGCGCAACCCGCGCGAGACCTTCGCCGACTTTCATGTATCCGTCGATCCA
>CAZLOC010000311.1:0-4877 GCA_964560935.1 uncultured Anaerolineaceae bacterium
TGCTCCAAAACTCTTTCTTGTAATTGAAAAGATAGAGTCCTATCCCAAGCGGATGAGTCCCAACCCGAACAATGTTTTCCTTTGTGGCGCGGTCAGACTGAGCGTTCTTTCGCGAATTACCCACGCTTGGATCATTTCCAACACTCAACGATCCTTGGGTTAGGGCCGCCACCTTACCGAAAACAGTGATACGCGGAGTTGAATAGCCACTCTTCCCACTCGTCACCTCAGTCTGGTTCGGCAGTTCATCGCGACATATCTCTTCTTTAGCTTCGTATACTTTCATGAGCACTCCCACACAATTCAAATTGATCAATAGCTACTAGACTAAATGACTTACGGCTGGTCCACGACTAAATTTATTAGAAGAATTCTACTTTGCTAATGCCTGGTCACAAGCATATATGCTCCATAAAGCCCAATTTTGCCAACCGAGTTCAGGTTGATTTCTGTACGATTCTAGCAGTCGTTGCATGCCAGACTTGTCCAGCCAGTCAGCCCTATTCTTCGTGATGTCCACGAAGGTTTCGCCCATTTGAACCAGATAGCCGTCCACAAAGCTTGCACCATCGCCCTTGCCCTGTCTGTCAATAATTTTCTGGGGCACGACCCCTTGCAATGCACGGAAGTGAATATATTTTTGTCGGCCGCCATGTAACCTCATGCGCTCAGGCGTAGAGAACGCCAGCTGGACGAACTTGGCCGTTTGGAAAGGATGCCTCGTCTCCAATCCAAACCCGGAACTGAAGTTCTCTGCCAGCTCAGCTCCATAAGAGTCAAATGCGTAGCGCAATGTACTTAGCAAAACCCGTTGGCCCCTGGTACGCACCCCCTCAACGCCATGCGACTTGAATGCCTCCCTTCGGAAATTCAGTATTGTTTGCATTCGTTGCGAAAGCCAGAATGCGTTTCGGACGGGTTTTCTATGGACGCTTTGGGCTATGTAACGTAAAGGCGTCTTAATCTGCGCGGGCAGTAATGGAATAACCCCATAGCGCATCAGCCACCAAGCTGCCCGTCTCATGCCAAAAGCTTCTTCGTCACTCTTGAGGCATCCCCACAATTTTTTCCAGTTGGCCGCGGCAAGTTCATCGGCATAATAGATACGAGACCCCTGCAACCACTGATCTCCACCGGCGCCAGTCAACAGGACAACCCCTTGGGTCACGGAGACCTGTTGTAGTAATGATCTGTATGCCGAACCTATGGGATAGCCGGGGAAATCCCGAACTATCCGTGCACGCTCTGAGAACCAACCCAGGGGCATCACAGAAGGGGGTATCTCATGAATCCTGATATTTAGCTGCGCGGCCAACGCTCTTGCATACGACAAGTCGCTGTCTTCACCGGAGTCTTGGAATGCAAGCGTAAAAGCGTTGATATCAGGTGCTGGCAATTTGCCGGCGTGCTGGAGCTGTAAAGCTACGCTTAAGATTGCCGAGGAATCCAAACCACCGCTCACAGCATAGGTGACGGGTCGATGTGATCGTGACAAACGCCTGACCGTATCCGTGAACAATTCACGGTAGTACTCGATGTATTCCTCGTCCTTCTGAAACGGCAGAATCTCCCGGTAATCAGGCTCCCAGTATTGCTTCGTTCGTGGGCATAGGGCATCTACCTCCATCCAGTGCCCAGCGATCAATCGTAGAATCCCGCGCCATAAGGTTTCATCTCGGGAATACCACTCATCGGCGATAATTTCTGCGAGCATTCCCTCGTTAGGCACGCCTTCGACCCAAGGCAAGGCAAGGATTGGGTGAAGTTCAGAGCCAAAAGCAAAGGTTTTCCCGTCCCAGTGGTAATAAAAGGGCTTGTTCCCCAAACGATCACGGGCACAGAACACTTTTTCCTTCCTGGCGTCCCAAATCACCAGCGCGAAGTCGCCGTCGATGTGCGCAACGCAATCCCGGTCCCAGACTTCGTAGGCTCGTAGCACCAGTTCGGCATCTGCACGAGTTCGCAGCACCGCGCCTCGCCCCAGCAATTCCTTGCGCAGTTCTTCCCAGTTGTCCACCCGCCCGTCCATAACGAGGACCAGGCTTTGGTCCTCGTTGGCGAGTGGTTGGGCTTCCTCCAGAGATTCCGGCGTGGTGCGCAGCATGCACTGGCCAAGCGCGACGGAGCCCTTGGCCCAATGGCTGATGCCGTCCGGCCCTCGGTAGGCCATGGCGGCGGTCATGCTTTCGATCTGGCCAGGTTCGACCGGGGCGCCGTCGAAATGGATGATGCCGGCGATGCCGCTCATGAGCGGAACTGCGACAGCTTAAATTCGTGCTGGATCAATTGTGATGGTTGAGGCTGATACCAAGCATGGCGTAGTCGACCAGCTTGTAGCCATCCGGATGCATGGACACGGCCTGCGGCATGACTGTCTCGACTTCCTGCGCCATTACGCCGAACTGCCTGCCATGACCCCAGGTTCCACGATAGTCAGGTTTGTAGTTGAACAGGTAGAGGCCGATGCCGAGGGGATGGTCGCCCACGCGGACGATATTTTCCTTGATGCTGCGGTCGGATCCTCCCCGCTTGGTATTGTTGGTTTTATCAGGGTTCGACCCATTATTCCCCTGGGTCAGGTTTTTCACTGAACCATGCACCTGTAAAACGGGCTTCGCATAGGGTGATTTCACAGGTGTTTGAAGACCTTTTTGGACGCCGGATTTTTCTGCAGGCAGGGGTTTCATGTCACGTATTCCTTGGATGAGCGCCGGAACGTTGTGATTATTTTGCCGGCTTATCTCTTTGCTTTGGGGCTAATTGTCAGCATAGTGTAATCGACCAGCTTGTAGCCATCCGGATGCGTGGTCACGGCCTGCGGCATGATTGTCTCGACTTCCTGCGCCATCACGCCGAACTGCCTACCCTGTCCCCACACTTCGCGATACCCGGGCTTGTAGTCGAACAGGTAGAGGCCGATGCCGAGGGGATGGTCTCCAATGCGGACGATGTTTTCCTTGATGCTGCGGTCGGATCCAAACGGCCGGCGAGTCCTGTTTCTAAGATCAAATCTCGACCCACCAGTCCCCTGGGTCAAATGTTTCACTGAGCCATGCACCCGTAAAACGGGCTTCGCATAGGGTGATTTCACAGGTGTTTGAAGACGTTTCGGAATGCCGGATTTTTCTGCGGGCAGGGTTTTCATGTCACGTATTCCTTGGATGGGCGCTGGAATGTTGTGATTGTTTTGGCGGCTTATAACTTTGCTTTGAGGCTAACTCCCAGCATGGCGTAATCGACCAGCTTGTAGCCCTCCGGATGCGTGGATACGGCCTGCGGCATTATTGACTCGACTTCCTGCGCCATCACGCCGAACTGCCTGCCCTGCCCCCAAGTTTCGCCAAACCCGGGCTTGTAATCGAACAGGTAGAGGCCGATGTTGAGGGGATGGTCTCCAATGCGGACAATGTTTTCCTTGATGCGGCGGTCGGATCCTCGCCTGGTCCTATTCAGCCCTTGTCTGTCAGCCCTCGAGCCGGTGCTACCACGGGTCAGGTTCTTCACTGACCCATGAACCCGTAAAACAGGCTTCGCATAGGACTGTTTCACAGGTGTTTCGGGGTCTTTTGAATTGCACGCCTTTTCTTGAAGCGGGTCTTTCATGTCATGTTTACCTTGGATGCTCGCCGCGATATGGCTATGTTTTACGGCTAATTGTAGCCTTTCATGAAAACGCTATCGCAGCCATGAATACCCCACAAAATCCATAATGGCCAGCCGAGCTGGGGGTTGTCCTGATATGAACGGTACAGCCGCGTCATTCCCTCGGGCGTTACCCAGTCAGGCCGTTCCCGGGGAAGGTTGTCGGTGAGGATTTCCTTCATGCCGTCCAGGTGGCGGCGAAACACGATGGAAAATTCCGCCTTGGTCTTTCGGTCGAGGACGGTCTGCGGCATCAGCCCCTGCATCGCACGGACGTGAATGTACTTGGTTTGGTCCCCGCGCAGCCGCAGTCTTTCCGGGGTCGAGAACGCATGCTGGACAATTCGTCGATCACTGAAAGGATGTCGCGTTTCAAGGCCGGCTTCAGCGCTCTTGCGCTCGAGCTGGTCCATGACCTGGCTGGAAAAAGCGCAGTAGAGCATGTCCAGCAGTTCGCGCTGGCCAATGCTGTGCACCCGTGGGGTGTGCGAGGGGCCAAACTGTTTGCGGCGCTGTTCGATCGTTTCCCGTATCGCGGGCGACAGCCAGTAAAGGGGGTCACGTGTTTGGTGAGCTTTGCCGCGCATCTTCTGCCTCAACCGGCGCAAACCCTGCGCGAAAGTTGGCGGCAGCAGTGGCAAGATACCTTCCCTGACGAACCAGCGGGCCGCCTGTTTGGTCCCGGCCACCGCGGCATCGGCGCGGAAGCAGTCATACAACGCACGCCAGTGGCGCTGCGACAACTCTTCCGCGTAATACGCCCGTGAGCCCTGCAGCCAGGCATCCCCCCACTCGCCGGTGAGCATGACCCGACTGCCCTGCCTGGAGGCTTGCTGCCGCAAGTCGATGCCCATCGTTCCGTTAGGAAAACCGGGAAACTCCCGGTAGGTTTGCGCATTTTCCGCGTACCAGTCGAGCGGCATGACGGTAGGCGGTATTTCATGAATAGCTAGGCCCAGGAATTCGCCGACGGCGCGGGCATAGGCGAGTTCGTTGGCGTCGCTGTCGTCGGTGAAGGCAAGGGTGTAGCCCTCGATGCCGGGCGCGAGCAACTGATCTGCATGGCGCAGATGTTCGGCCACGCAGAACACGGCGGAGGAATCGAGGCCGCCGCTGACCTCGCAGGCGAGCGGCCGGTGCGAGCGGGACAAGCGGCGGACTGTGTCGGTAAACAATTCGCGGTAGTGTTCGATGTAGTCCTCGGACCTCTCGTACGCCTTGAACTTGATTTCCTC
>CAZLOC010000312.1:0-4872 GCA_964560935.1 uncultured Anaerolineaceae bacterium
GAGCCAGCGCAACTGCCAAACTCGCCATATGTGGGCTGATAATGTTTTGCCACAGCCAAATTCGCCGCGGGGAAGGGCTGCTCATGCGCGCTTCCTTCTAACCGGAGCACCGGTTGCGCCCCAGGCCATCAATATCATTGCGAGCAGTCCCGCGCCCCCTACCGAAAAAAGCGTGGCCTCGCCCATGTTCAACAACAGGACGACAAGGAACACCGCAAGCGGGGCCACGCCACGGCGCGCACAGCGGCGCAGCACAATCCATAGCCAGGCTGCAACAAACAAAGCACCGACCACTCCGATTTCCTCGAGAACTGCGACGGGCATCACGCCTTTTTCGATAATTGCGCTGGTGGGCAAACCCAATACGGGGTCACGTACGACGACCATCAGATCCGGCGTGGACGCAATGCCAAAGCCGATTCCCTCAAGCGGCTTCTGTTCAATGTTCAGCCACATCCGTTCCATCAGGCCGCCGCGCGATGCTTCATAGGCCTCGACGACATTACTGGTGCCCCCCCGTTTTGTCATATAGGTCTCGGTGCGCTCTGCCAGCTTTGGCCAGGCAACGACGATGCCTGCCAGCATGATCCCGATGACAAGATGCACCCGCCGGCTTCGTAGACCTGGCAACAAATGGCGAACTGGGCGGCCTGAAAGAGATGGCCCAAAAAACAGGGCCGCAGCCACGCCAATCAACAAGGCAAGCCCTGCCGTGCGGGCGCCAGACAACATGACCAATGCCATCGAGACAGGGACCAGGATAACCAGTGACCAGGGGGGCTTTGGCAAGGCAAACATCCGAACCGCAGCCCATGCGCCCAACAGTGCCATGGTCAGCCCGAGCACCTGGGGGTGGCTGAAAACACCTTGAAACCCCCCACTTACCAAATATCCAGCAGGCAACGCCAGCAGCGGGAGGCTCGCCACCATGATCAGGATCAGACCACCGAAGAGTTGCTGGCTCATCACTTCGCGCTGGTCATCAGACAAGCCGGACCAGCAGGCAAACAAGCTTGTCATTGCCAAAGTCCAGGAAATGGCCTTGAGAACCGAGACATCAGGCATCGAACTAAAGAGAAATGAGTGAAGAATGAGAAAGGCGCCCAGCAGCAGGGTAATTTCAATCAGTGGCTTGGTATTTCTCGGACTTGTCAGAGAGGGCTTATGCAAGGCAATGGAGACAACTGCTGCAAGCAATACTCCGTAGCGCCCTATAGATGCCATTGACGCACCCGGTGCGATCGCAGGGCTCAGCATCGAAAACAGCCACGACAGGAATAGCGCCTGCAGCGCCTGGGCACGGCCCCTTAATGCATAGGCTGCGATCAACAGGTAGCTGACGTTGGCTGTGGGGCCCGAAGCCAGGCGCAGTGCCAATGCGGCGAGCGGGACCATCAGCATCAACTGTGAACGACGTAAGGCCAAGATTTAAATGCCGGGTTGGTTTGGAAGGTCTAATTCAATTGGGAAAGACAGCCAGCTTTGCAGCTTATGTTCAAAGTTGGCGAAGTACCCGCGCAGGGATACCGCCAGCCACTACCCGTGGCGGCACATCCTCGGTTACAACCGCACCGGCAGCGATGACTGATTTCTCACCAATGGTGACACCCGGCAGGACTGTGCTGCCGACCCCAAGCCACACCCCGTCCGCAATGACAACGTCCTTGTTGATTCCCGCGCCGGCGGTGTGCGCACCATCGGAGTCAATTTCGTGGGTGCCGGTGCCGATGTAAACGCGCGGTCCGATATCGACTGCCCTGCCAATCGTGACACGTGAGCTTGTGCATAGGAGGACCTGGTGTCCGATCCAGGTATCGTCGCCAACCACCAAGTCGCCACTCCCAAGAATGTTGGCGGAGGAACAAACCCGGACGTTCTCTCCTAGGCGGGCCCCCGCCAGTTGCAGGAGATGTGCCTTGAAACCGAAAAGGCGCGTCTCTGGCAGGGCAAAGAAAATCAGTTTGATCAAGTGGAGTAGAGCGGTTCGCATGTGACTCACTCCATGTGCTCAAGTTTGATGCCGGAATAGGGACGAAACCACCTGCGGTAGGGCGCATAGACCAGATCCCAGAGAATTGACCGGACTCGCCGGGCCTTGTAAATACCTTTCGCAAACGGATCGATTCGGACCGAGGTGCGGTAATCGGTCGTCGTCGACGAGCCAAATTTCTCCTGGTTCTGCTCAATCAATGGCGGCGAAACCACGAAGAGATCGACCACCTTGTAGCGATGCAGTCGTTGCCAGCAATCAGCGACATCGGATACTGGATACATCTCCGCGAGCAGAGCTTGTGCTGCGGGGAGCGTAACAAGATAGGAAGAGGTGTAAAAACCCGAACGATAAGGCAGCAAGTGGTGTGACTCACCAATCGAAACCGGATTGTTGAAAGTCTTGTCGCCTTCAGCGGGTGACAGCAGCCATACCGAAGGCATTTTTGAGTCCATGCATCTTGCGCACTCATCAAGGAACAGCTTGAGACCTGATGGCAGCGTGACGTCATCCTCCAGGATCAGGGCATAGTTGATCCCACGTTCGATCATGGTCCGATAAACCCTCAAGTGGCTGAGTGCGCACCCGATTTCTGCGGGAGTAAGCGAACGGGATCGATACAGCTTTGCCTTGCGATCGTCGTACAGCTTTGACCGATCCTCGACGGAGAGGCCTGCCCCATATACCGCGGGAATCATTTCGTAGCTCAGGCCGAGAGCCTCAAGCTGCGCGGAGATGGACTCCCGGCGAGCATGGTCCTTTTCCAGATTGATAACAAAAATGTGCATGACCTATGTTGGCCGAATTTTGTTGATCAGTTTATGGGTACCGAGCAGGAAGTGTCGCCCGAGGATGCGCCGCAGCAGAATCAGCGCGTGAAATTGGATGTTCCGTTCAGGGGAATCGGCCAGCGTCCACAACCAGTTTTCAAGGTCGCGGATTGTCGCACGGTTGCCAAGCTGAAGGGCATTCGCATAGATCGTCCGCATGGCGCCAAGAAAGGCGCGCTGCGTCTGTGCATCCCAAAGCCCACACTGCTGCAAAGTACTGAAAATCGCTTGCCGTGTCCGGATGAGCGAATCAAGTGAGGCAGTCGACATCTGATCGGCGCTCAACCGGGAGCCCGGATGCTCGCGGACAAAGAAAAGCTCCTCATCGATGAAGCAGACCTTATCGGCATCTGCCAGAAGCCGGATGTGATACTCGAGATCATCTCCCAGCGAGATGTCTTCGCGCCAGCCGGCGTGTCCGGCAAGAAAGGTACGCCTCCATAGTGGAGCTGAAGTCTGCATGCCATGAACCCGCCTTGAGCTTAGTTCGGTTACCAACTCAATCGGGCTGGTCGCCGGGTACCCTATTCTCTCAGTCGCCACACCGATCCACGTATTAGCCATCGGCCCGATCTTTCCATAGCAATTGCAGCAAGCCGCATTCCGATTCTCGCTCTGCTCCAAGACGCCCACCTGTTTGGCTAATTTGGTCGGGTGCAGCAAATCATCTGAATCAAGGAACTGAACGTATGCGCCGCGTGAAAGCTGCAATCCATGATTGCGCGCTGCGGCGGCGCCCTTGTTTTCCTGCCAGGTATAGCGAACTCGCTCCTGTGGCCATGTTGTCCCGATCATCGTCCTGGCCGTCACGGCTGTGTCATCCGTTGAGCCATCATCGACGATGACAATCTCGATATCCGACCAGGTCTGCACAAGAGCGCTCTCTACGGCATCAACCAAAAGCAAGTTCCGATTGTGGGTCGGGATAACTACGCTTACTAATGGCCCCAATTTGATGTTGGTTTCAGCTCCCTCGACAAACGGGGGCATGCCCGCCTGCAAGTCCAAGCCATTTGTTTGATCAGAAAGCATGTTTAGGCCAGCTTAGGTGCCAACGGTACTGACAGGCGATAAACGAACCATTTTCTACCCGGCTGCTCGACGAGATAGAACGTTGAAAGCGAAAGTCCCACCGTTAACAAAAGATAAGAACAAAACTCAGCCCAGGGCGAAAGGTTGGCGGTGAAAACTTCCGCTCTCTGCCACCACAAAAGCACGGGTATGTGGAGAATGTATAAGGAATAACTTGCTTCACCCAAAATGTTCACCGCTTTGCCCGCCGTGTTGCGCATAAAGTCACAAGGCCATCCCGCAGCCCCGTAAATAAGGGCTGCGAACGGAATTGATATGATCGCAGGGTTTGATAGCCATTCGTTGTCGGGCTTGAATGCCATTACAAGCACGACACCAAAAAGGCCAAGGTAGAAAAAAAGCCGATTCCGAGAAGTGTTCTGTCGTGACCTGAGAAATAGCAAGCCCAAAGCAATTCCAAGCACGAACTGAGGCAAGTGCATTAATGGAAAGTAAGAAATGAAATTATGCCAGGCTGGCCCGCCTGAAATATCTGCATAGGCATAGCGCAATGCCCCGACGCATATGACAAGAAGAAACGCCGACGCAATCAATTTCCATTTTTGGATGCCCCGCATGGCATTGACGAGTACTGGAAAGAAAATGTAAAAAAACCATTCCACCGAAAGAGACCATGCAGGGGCATTCCAAAGAAGTGCCGCTGGTGGCCACCACGACTGTAGGAATAGCGGAACTAGAGTAATGCCAAGAAAGAATGTTGTGGCATTTAGGACATCAGAGACCAGAAAGCCATAGAAAAAAAAGGGCGCAGCTAAAGCCAGCCCGATGAGATAGGCAGGGAGTATTCGGCTTAGCCTAGCGATAAAAAATTGCCTGTTGCTCACGTTTAAAGATGAACTTTC
This sequence comes from uncultured Anaerolineaceae bacterium, assembly GCA_964560935.1. Lineage (GTDB taxonomy): Bacteria > Chloroflexota > Anaerolineae > Anaerolineales > Villigracilaceae > JAABUE01. The sequence continues at coordinate 4,755 of CAZLOC010000312.1, forward strand.
AGTTGCCAGCTGAGCGTGTACGTAAGTGAGGATGAAACCGGATAGAACGAAAAAGAAGACAACCGCCTCATTTCCAAATGATGCAAGCCAGCGTGGAAAAAGCACTTCCTTATCCGGG
>CAZLOC010000313.1:0-4814 GCA_964560935.1 uncultured Anaerolineaceae bacterium
ACCTCTTCGGAAGTTAGCCGCCGCCTTTCCACCATCCTCAACCGGAGAGAACTGGTTATCGAAGTGGTGGAGCAGGTCAAGCAAGCCTTTGGGTACTACCATGCGCATATCTACCTGGTAGAGGGTGATGAATTGGTGATGGCAGGCGGCACGGGTGATGCCGGGGCTGCCATGCTGGCGGATGGCCACAAGATTCCCAAAGGCCGTGGCCTGGTGGGCCGCGCGGCGGAAAGCAACGAACCTGTGCTGGTGCCCGATACGACACAAGACCCGGATTGGCTGCCCAACCCGCTATTGCCCGATACCAAGTCTGAAGCAGCTATCCCGATCTCGATCGGCGACCGGGTGCTGGGCGTGCTGGACGTGCAGCATGATGTGACCGATGGCCTGGGACAGGAAGATGTCGACGCGTTGCAGTCCATCGCCAACCAGGTGGCGGTCGCTATGCAGAACATTGCCCAGTACGAAAACACTCGGAAAATGGCGGCAGACCTGGGGGTGGTTGCGAACGTGGGTATTGCCGCATCCACCATCACTGAAGCCGGTCATCTGTTGCAGGAAGTGGTCGATCTTTCAAAACAATCCTTCGGTCTATACCATGCCCACATCTATTTGCTGAATAAAACCGGCGATACGCTCGAACTGGCCTCCGGCGCAGGAGAAGTGGGCAGGCAGATGGTCGCGGAAGGGCGCACCATCCCGCTGGACAGCGAGAAATCGCTGGTGGCGCGCGCGGCTCGTGGGCGCGAAGGCGTGCTGGTCAATGATGTGCGTACCGACCCGGACTTTCTACCCAACCCCTTGCTCCCCAGAACGCGCGCGGAAATGGCAGTGCCCATGCTGGTAAGCGGCAAGGTCATTGGTGTGCTGGACGTGCAGTCGGAACAGGTGAACCGCTTTACCGATACGGATGTCAATATCCAGACTACACTGGCTTCCCAGGTGGCGGTGGCCCTTGAGAACGCACGCTCCCTTGCGCTGGCGCAAAAGCAGGCCGAACGTGAAACGACATTGAACACGATCGCCCAGAAGATTCAAAGTACGGCAACGATCGAGGCAGCCATGCAGATCACAGCCCGCGAACTGGGCCATGCGCTCGGCAAGCGCCAGACGCTGGTGGCGCTTGACCCGGCTACCCTGGCTGGCGACAACAAAGGAATGTAAAAATGAACAATCGGCTCAGATTTTTCCAGTTTGGCAATTACTCCCTGCGCACCAAGTTGGTCGTATCCTTTGTTCTGGTGGCGACACTGCCCCTGTTCATCGGTAGCACCTGGAGCCTGTTGGTGTTGCAAAAGACGAGCAAGGTGGCAACCGAGCATGCTGAAGGCGCCCTGATAGAACAGGGAGAGGCGGCAATCTCCGCACAAGCCGTTGCGGTAGCTCGCCAGATTGAGATATATCTTGACACGCACCCAGAAATTGATATGGCTGACATCGCGGCGCTGGAGAGCAACACTGAATTGGCTGAAATTGCCGTCCAATCCGTCGGTCAAACAGGCTACACGGCTGTGTTTGATAAGGATGGCGTTACTCACTTTCACGTCAACCCCAAGAATATTGGCCTGGATATGAGCACGCTGGCTGACAAATTGCCGGAATTCTGGGCTATTTTTGCTGCTTCTCTGGATGGCTCCCCATCTGATGGATACTACGACTGGGAGGACGAAGATGGGAAAATTCGATCCAAATACATGTATATTGTTCCCGTGGGGGAAACACCGTTGAGAGTTGCAGCCACAACTTACATTGATGAGTTCTACCAGCCTGTATTCGGGCTCAGATCTGAACTGACGAATATCCAAAAGATGACTTTCATCCAAATATTGCTGTTCGCGGGGATTGTCGTTGCGGTAGGTTCAGGCGGCGCCTATGTTTTTGGGAGACAACTGGGCCGCCCTATCTATCTTATTTCAGAAGCAGCTGCCCGCGCCGCGACTGGTGATATGCGTCCGATTGAACTCGAAGGACGGAGCGATGAAATTGGCGTTCTGGCCCGCGCCTACAATGAAATGATAGTGAAAACGCGTGACTTGGTTGATTTGCTGGAACGTCGCACCCAATCCTTGGCTACATCCATAGCGGTCAGTCACCGCTTGGCTGTAGTAACCAATCCCCGCCAACTGACTAGCGAGGTGGTCAACGAAGTGCGCGATACCTTCGATTATTACTATGCTCAGATTTACCTTTTGGATGATGCCGGTGAGAATCTGGTCATCGCGGGCGGTACCGGCGAGGCCGGTGCGGCAATGCTGGCGCGTGGGCATTCGCTCCCAGTAGGGCGCGGTCTGGTGGGGCGCGCGGCGGATACAAATGCCTCCGTGCTCATCCCGGATGTTTCTCAGGAAGAAGGCTGGCTGCCCAACGAACTGCTGCCTGAGACCAAAGCGGAGGCTGCCATTCCCATTTCGATTGGCAACCAGGTGCTGGGCGTGCTGGATGTGCAGCACAACCTGGTGAACGGGCTGACTCAGGAAGATGTAGCCCTGCTGGAATCGCTTGCTGGTCAGGTAGCCATCTCCCTGCGGAACGCGCGCTCATATGAGCAATCGCGAAAACAGGCTGAACTGGAATCGTTGGTCAACGTGATTGGCCAGAAGATCCAGCGCACCTCTTCAGTGGAAGATACGCTGCAGACCGCCGTCCGCGAATTGGGAACGGCCATCGGCGCATCACGCGTCAGCGCCAGCATAGGAACCTCCCTCCAGGACGGCGGCGATGGAGCCAGCCGCAACTAAATTCATTGATAACCTTAAGGAGATAACCATGAAAACTTTCCGTTTCGTTTCTGTAATGTTCGTCGCTTTCGCAATAACACTTGCGGCTTGCGGTAACCCGGCGCCCCAGGTGGTTCCGGCATCAACTGCCGTCCCGCAGACGACTTTGACGATCGCAGGGTCAGGCGGCGCGGCCACTGTGTTGAAATACCTGGCCGAGGCCTATGGCAAGCAGCACAGCGAACTTGCTTTTGAGTTTCTATCGGGCTCAGGCTCAAGTGGAGGCGTCAAGGGCGTATTGGATGCCACTTTGGACTTGGGTACGATGTCGCGTCCACCCAAGGACTCTGAATTGTCCAGCGGGATCAAGTATCTTGCATTTTCAACTGACCGGATTGTGATCGCCACCAGCTCCGACTTGTCAATCCCCGGGCTTTCCAGTCAACAGGTAAAAGATATCTTTCTGGGGGACATCACCAATTGGTCAGCTGTCGGCGGTCCGAATGTTCCTATCAACGTCTTTGTGCGAGATGAGGATGAATCCAGAACCCAGGTGCTGCGCAAGGAACTGTTTGGGGATGGAGCCTTTGCGACTGGATCAGTCGTCTTTACCAGCGAAGGTGATTTGCGAGACGCCCTTGCGGCGACTGCAAATACAATCGCTTTTCTGAGTTACGGCGGTCTGCGTCTGAGTGACTCGAATGCTCATGCCCTCGTGATCGACGGCAAAGACCCGGCAGATCTCGGTAGCAATTATCCGTATGATTATGCTTTAGGCGTAGCATATCTACCTTCAAATGCCGCCAAGATCCAATCTTTTCTTGACTTTCTTGCCAGCCCGGAAGCTTTTGCACTGTTAGCCGAAAAAGGTATCAGCCCCCCGAGTAATTGAGATGGTTCAAATGTGTTTTTCCTTCTATTCTAGTGCCTGCGGGTTTTGAGAATCTGCTGAAGCGAGATGACCAATATGAAAAAAAGACTTTTACCTTTAACAAAGGTCTCGTTTGGAGCCCTGAGAGATTGGCCTTTAGCCAACAAGTTGCTGCTGCTGGTGTTGGTCCCTATGGGGATCGCGCTCATCGTGCTTCTGTCACTAACTCTTTCTGGCCTGAACCGACTGGAAGCCGATACCAGCACCAGCACGTTGCAAGGTGAAGTACAAATCATTAGTCAGCGATTCGTCGATCAACAGGCCAACTTGCAAACGAGTGTCGCCCAATTAACAGCTGACCCTCTCTTCTTGGATGCCATCGAACGTAATGATCAGGCTGTCTTACAAGGCAATCTACTTTCAGCCAGCACTCGCTCAGGATTCAACCATCTGCAAATCCTGAACACAGACGGCCGGACGCTGAGCGTGATACAGTCCATTGATCTGACCGAGGCTTCGTCCGATCTCGAGCAATTAAACAAACTTGGATTGCTGGAAATCGAAGCTATGAGGCTGGTGTCAACCCCTCACGGCTGGTTACTGACGATTGTAAGACCGATCAAGTCTCCGTCTGGCTTGGTAGGGGTATTGTCAGCCGGACGTTTGTTAGACGCATCTACCCTGGCTGAAATTAACTTTGAGCGGACCAATCCGCGATTGGTAGTTTTTGACACCCAGGGCAAGATCAACGCCGTCGCCAAATCAGAAGCTCCGGGTAGCCTGGAAGATGTATTTACCGTGGATCATAACCTGTGGACTCAGGCTCTGGCCGGGCAAACTGTGCTCAGCCAGGCCAGGATTCAGGGAGAGTTGCAGCGTGTGGCTTATGCTCCGCTCACGATTGGGGATCAACCGGTAGCGGTATTTAGTCTATCCCTCTCCACCGCAACGGCGACCAACATGCGCAACCAGCTGATTGTCACTGACTTACTTGCAAGCGGGGCGTTGGCCTTACTAACGATCTTTAGCGTACTGCTACTAGGACGCAACTTAATTGCTAAACCAATTGCCGCCCTGGTGGCCGGCGCAAAACAAGTAGAGGCCGGAAAATTGGATGTCGTGATACCTGGTGCAACGAACCGGGACGAGATCGGTGTGCTGGCAGGAGCCTTCAACAACATGACCTCCCGGCTTCGCGAGTTGATCGGTTCGCTGGAACAAGGTAC
>CAZLOC010000314.1:0-1754 GCA_964560935.1 uncultured Anaerolineaceae bacterium
TTCCTGGGCTGGTCCACGTCCAGTCCGCGGATGAAGGCGATGTGATAAGCCAACAGCTGGAGCGGGATGACAGTTACCACCGGGCTGAGCATCCAGGGCGTTTCGGGCACCCACAGGAGATGGTCAGCCATACCCTGGACCAACTCATCTCCTTCGGTTGCAACGGCAATCACGATCCCACCGCGCGCCTTGGCCTGCTGGATCTGTGAGATCATTTTCTCGTGCCATGGGTCTTTGGGGGCAAGGCACAGGACCGGCATATTTTCGTCGATCAACGCGATCGGGCCATGTTTCATCTCGCCGGCCGGATAGCCCTCGGCATGGATATAGGAGATTTCCTTGAGTTTTAATGCGCCTTCGTAAGCGATGGGCATGTTGATGCCACGCCCCAGGTACAGGCAATTGTGGATGTCTTTCAGGGTGAAAGCAATACTTTCGATGCCAGGTTCGCTGTTCAGTGTGCGGCTGGCCAGGTCGGGTACCAAGCGCAGATCCGCCACCAGGGCGCGGCGGGACTTCTCGTCGAGCGCGCCGCGCAGTTCAGCCAGCAGGATGGCCAGCATGTATTGGTCCACCAGCGGGGCGGTGAAAGCCTTGGTCGAAGCCACGCCGATCTCGGGTCCAGTTTGCATCGAGATGTAGCCATCCGCGATGCGCATGGCCTGCGAGCCAATCGCATTGACGATGCTCCACAGTACTGCGCCTTTCTTTCGTCCCTCTTCCATCGCAGCCAGCGTGTCGGCCGTCTCCCCGGATTGCGAGATTGCCAGCACAACCGTGTTTTCGTCGATGATCGGGTCGCTGTAGCGGAACTCCGAGCCGATCACGACTTCGACCGGAATGCGCGCGATCTTCTCGATCAGGGTTTTTCCTACCAGACCGGCATAGGCAGCCGTGCCGCAAGCCGTGATGTAGATACGCTGGATGCGTTTTGCCAGTTCCGGCGTCAGGTTGAGTTCGGGCAGGCGGATGCGGCCTTCATTGAAATCTACGCGTCCGGCCAGGGTGTCGGTCAGCGAACGCACCTGCTCATGGATTTCCTTTTGCATGAAGTGGCGGTATTCGCCCTTTTCAGCCGAAATCGCATCCCAGGCAATGGTGTGCACCTCGGGTTGTACCGCCTGGCCATCGAGCGTCTCGACTTGCACCTCATCTTTGGTGATGATGGCCATCTGGCGCGATTCCAGGAAGATGACTTTGCGGGTATGCTCGAGGATAGCCGGGATGTCGGAAGCGATATAGTTTTCGCCTTCGCCCAGCCCGATGACAACCCCGCCAGCGTTGCCGATGCGGGCGCAAACGATTTTATCCGGCTCATCGGCCGATAACAGCACGATGCCGTGCGCCCCCTGCACCTGGTTGAATGTGCGCCGGGCTGCCTCGGTCAGATTCAGGCCTGCCGCCTGGTGATGTTCCACCAGGTGCACAATGGTTTCAGTGTCCGTGTCTGAATTGAAGTGCGTGCCTTCAGCGGTCAATTCGTCTTTGAGTTCGAGGAAGTTTTCGACGATACCATTATGGACAACCACCACGCGGCCGGACGCGCCCAGGTGGGGGTGCGCGTTGCGCGCGGAAGGCGCGCCGTGCGTAGCCCAGCGGGTATGACCGATACCGGGCGCGCCACTGACGGGTGAGCCGTGCACCAGCTCGACCAGGCGCGCCAGTTTGCCCGCGTCTCGCCGGACCTCGATCTTGCCTCCCTGGTAGATAGCAAGACCGGCCGAATCGTAGCCGCGGTATTCCAGGCGTTTGAG
>CAZLOC010000314.1:1854-4799 GCA_964560935.1 uncultured Anaerolineaceae bacterium
TCGGAGGGAAAGGTGGTCGGGTGATGGCGCACCCGGAGGGCTTCCGCTGATCTGTCGATTTTTTTTACCTCACCCCATCCCCTATCGGGGATTTCCCCTCTCCCACTGGGAGAGGGGCGAGGGGTGAGGGTAAATTAACTCCATCTCGCGATGGAGAACCCTCTTCCTCGTCATCCTTCGACTTCGGGTCTCGATATGCTCTTCGACTTCTCTCAGAGCTACTCGACCCTCCGCTCAGGACCATGCGCTGTCTTTCCCTGGAATTGTGTCAGACACCTCCTTTTCGGTTGATTGTGCGGCGATTATACCTCACTTGAACGGCAAGCCCCCTTTCGGGAATGACGCCTCCCTTTGGGGGCCGCAGCAGGCTGAGGGTCCAGCCGGCTGCGGGTTTATATCGGAAAATTATTCGGTCAATTCAATTTCAGGCATTGTGATGGCGTCGTAGTTTTGTTCATCGTTGTATTTGATGACGACGTTGCTATTTCCCTTTACATCGATGCGAAAGCCGATGATCTGGCTGTGAAAACCACTCTTCGAGTCGTTGCCATTGATGTGAATAGTAGCGCCAGGCGCCAGGATCGTCCCTTTAATGGAAGAGTGTCCACTCGCATTGAGCACCGCTTTGTTATGGTTGTCGATGGGCATATAGACCAGTAGTCCGGCAAGCTCCCCTTTTTTGGGAGCGCTTAGTTCGAGAGTCGCAGTGCCTCCCCAGTACAATTCGCCACTTACAACAAAAGTCACGTTACTGCCCGAGAGATGAGAGCCGTCCACAATGAAGTTATTGACACAGTAAACACCCTTGCCCAATTCACGTACATCGGGAGGCGGAAAATCCTCATCCCATGACCCTGCGCTCATGCTGCTGCCGGTTTCACTGATCTCGGCTTGCTTGGAGCAGCCAACTTTGGGCGGCATAAAAGGCGGCGGGTAAGGAATAGGGGTGCGACCGGTGCTTGGCGGGTAGGGTGTGAGCAGTTGCGGTTTTTGGATGCTGGCGCCGCCAACGATGGTGATGGGATAGCCGTCTCGTATACGGATGCTGCCGTTAGCCTGTTGGAGCAAGGCGCAATCAGGATTGTTCGAGTTGATAAAAACGCCGCCACCGGTTAAATCCAGCGTGGCCTCCTCGTGCAACCAGAAACTTTTCTGGTTCTCACAATCGCTGGTGGGAGCCAGGCTGACCACGGCATAACCGTAAATCAATTCTGCTAATTCCGGTGTTTTCGTACGGGTAACAGCACTGACCCGGTTGATGATGAAATCCCGACCGATAACGCCGCCGAAAAATGTGTCAACCCGTGAGGTGATGATAATCTGGATATATTCAATGTCACCGACGTGGTCACCATCAATAGGAGGGCTGTACACCTGTACATTACTGGTTGCGCCATCGTTGTTGTAACCGTTTAACGCGGCGGCTTCATTTGCTTTCTGAACGAAATTTTCACCCCGCACGCGAGCCAGGGCGCTGGCCAGGGCGGCGCTATCGGCGGCATTTTGCGCTTTGCGATGGTCAAGAAAGACATTGCCGCCATCCACAACCAGGGCGGTAATGCCCAATAGGGCTACCATGCCAAGCACGACCAGCACCAGCACCTGGCCACGTTCGTAACGGGCTGCATTGCTCATGTTGATCCTTTTTTACGCTAGGGGCATAATGGCATTAAGATGGTGTCGGTCACGCTGCCAGTTAACGGGATGGTGTTCGATCCGATGATGGGCCCGATGAAAGGCATGCCAATCCGGTGCGGATAGGATACATCCACCCGGATGCCTTTGCCTTCGCAGTTGGGGGCGCCATCCGGATAAGTGATCACAACAGTCACGTCCGGGTCGTTTTGCAGATCGATGGGGGAATGCGATGCAGACCGTACGCGCGCCTCGATGTTTGCGTCGTCGCCGGGATGGATGGAGCCATACAGTGCGCCTTCCTGGGCGGCATCACGTAATTGGACGAATTGAAACAGGGCGATACCGAATTCAACCGCGCCAGCCAACAGCATCATGATGACCGTCAGGCTGATGGCGAACTCGACCATGCTTTGGCCACGTTCTCTGGAGTGGGGGAAAAAGCGTACGTTTATCATGGCAGTTGACCGTTGTTGCTTGAATCCAATTGAACGCAGCCACCTTCGGCAAATCTGACCAGGATGCGTTCGGTGTGGTTGACAGTATAACCCCTTCTAAAATTGAGTTCCAGTACTTTGCTACTGCCTCCGTTGATGGTCACGTTGCCGGTGAAGGAGTTTACTAAGGTAGGAGAAACGCTCTCACTACCAGTCCAAATGGTACCTCCCGCTAAAAGTATTCTTTCCAAACGTTGGCTACTTGGCGACCTATTCCAATATACTTGGACTTCGGAAATCGTGATGGGCGCCGGGCCATAATTGAAGATTGTGAACCCAAAGGGAGGAATTTCACTTGTCTTGAATTCACTGTGGCGCGGGTCGCAGCCAACGATAATACTTACTGTAACGGTGGCGGAGGCTTGATTAGAGGTCAGGGTCTGGGCGCCGTTTTTAGCGGTGAAAGTGGCATGGTTGGTGACCGAGCCGGCATTTGCATCTGCTTGCGTTATGTTATAAGTTGCCGTGCAGTTTACGAACCCGCCCATGGGAATTGTGCTTGGAATGCTGGGACAAACAATGCCGGAGATTCTGTCGTCGATGAAAGTGTATGGCGCCGAGAGAACCGTGTTTCCGGTGTTGCGCAGCTTGTAGGTGTAGGTAATGATCTGTCCAAGAGAGGTTGCGATGGTCGGGTCGGTAGTTATCTCAAGGGTCAAGCGAGGGAACGGGTTGGTGATCACCGTGGCGTAAACCGGGTTGGAGGTCACCAAATTTGCGCCGGCGTTCGCAGTAACAGTTGCCGTATTGGTGATAGAGCCGTTATTCAAATCCTCTTGTGTAATTGTGTGCGAGTGTGTACAGGTCGTAGTT
>CAZLOC010000315.1:0-4764 GCA_964560935.1 uncultured Anaerolineaceae bacterium
CCCCGCCGAACCTGCTGCTCCCGCTGAACCCGCTGCGACCGAAGCACCTGCAGCGACCGAAGCCCCCACCGAACCCCCACCCCCGCCCAGAGTTCCGATTGCCACTTATGATGGCACCAACCTGGTTGCAGAAGACTGCGATTACGGTGGTTTCTTCAAATCCATCGAAGCGACCGACCAATACACCGTAACCTTCAACCTGTGCAAAACAGATGCCGCTTTCCTGTCCAAGATCGCCTTCAGCCCCTTCGCCATTTATCCAAAAGAATGGATCGAAGCGACCTCTGGAGACGAGGTCCGTACTACCGAAGGCGTGGAAAAACCGATCGGTACCGGTCCCTACATGGTCAGTGCATGGAACCGCGGCGAGAACGTTACCTTTGTCAAGAACCCCGATTATTGGGGCGAGACGCCTCTAGCCGCCGACACCCTGGTCTTCCGCTGGTCGACCGAGTCCGCTGCGCGCATGCTCGAGCTGCAGTCCGGCACGATCGATGGCTTCGACAACGTCGGCCCGGATGACTTTGCCGTTGTCGAAGGTGATGCCAACCTGCAACTGGCCCTGCGCCCGGCGCTGAACATCTTCTACGTCGGCATGACCAATACCTTCCCGCCCTTCGATGATGTTCGCGTTCGCCAGGCTGTTGCCATGGGCATCGACCGCCAGCGCATCGTAGATACTTTCTACCCGATTGGCTCCGAAGTCGCCTCGCACTTCACCCCTTGCTCCATCCCCAATGCTTGCGTGGGCGATGCCTGGTATGACTTCGATCCAGAAGCTGCCAAGGCCCTGTTGGCTGAGGCCGGTTACCCGGATGGCTTCGATACCAGCCTGTATTACCGTGACGTTGTGCGCGGTTACCTGCCGCAAGTTCCCAATGTGGCTCAGGATATTCAGGCCCAATTGCTGGAGAACCTGAACATTAATGCCGAGATCGTTGTCATGGAATCAGGCGCTTTCATTGAAGAATCCGCCGCTGGTCGTTTGAGCGGCTTCCACCTGCTCGGTTGGGGCGCGGACTACCCGCACGTCACCAACTTCCTTGACTACCACTTTGGTAAGGACACCCAGCAGTTTGGCGCAATTGATCCCACAATCTACGAACCCCTGATCGCTGGTGCCCAGATCGGTATCCCGGCAGACGCTGAGGAATACTATGTCGCTGCCAATACTGCCATCAAAGAACTCGTCCCGATGGTACCGATTGCTCATGGTGGTTCTGCTGTTGCTTACCGCGCTGACGTAGAAAACCCGCAGGCCAGCCCGTTGACCAGCGAGGTCTTCGCCTACTCCAAGCCCGGCGACCGCGCTGTCTTCGTCTGGATGCAGAACGCCGAACCGAACACCCTGTTCTGCGCCGATGAGACCGACGGCGAAGGTCTGCGCGCTTGCGAGCAGATCATGGAAGGTCTGTATGTCTATGAAGTCAATGGCACAGAGGCCGAGCCCGCGTTAGCTGAATCCTGCGAACCGAACGAAGATTCAACCGTCTGGGTCTGCACCCTGCGCCAGGGCATCAAGTTCCACGACGGCAGCGACTTCGACTCCTCGGATGTTGTGGCAACCTTTGACATGGGTCTGAACCCCGGTTCACCCAACCACAAGGGCAACACAAATCTGTGGGAATACTATGACTATCTGTGGGGCTTGATGTGGAAGTAGTCGTAGTAAGTTGTTAGACTAAGCAACTAGATACGGGATGGCGTCAACGCCATCCCGTATCATCAAGGAAACAGCGCACATACTATGTTTCAATACATTATTCGTCGCATCTTTTTATCCATTCCGGTCTTATTTGGCATTTTGCTGGTCACGTTTGCGTTGGCGCGTTTGATCCCTGGCGATCCTTGTAGAGCTATTCTGGGTGAGAAGGCCACAGATGCAGTTTGTGACCGATTTATTCAGGAAAAAGGATTGGATAAACCCATCCCTGTGCAGTTCGGGGTTTACCTGGGAGAGATGGTCAGTGGTGACTTTGGCGATTCCATCCGCTACAACTTACCCGTCAACCGCCTGCTTCTTGAACGGCTCCCAACCACTGTTGAACTTAGTTTTTCTGCCTTGTTTGTCAGCCTGTTGGTTGGTATTCCCCTGGGTGTTATCTCCGCAGTCAAGCACAATTCATGGGTGGACGTGCTGACCATGATTTGGGCCAACACCGGTGTTTCCATGCCCGTGTTCTGGCTTGGATTGATGCTGGCCTATGTGTTTTCTTTGCTACTGAAAGATACTCCTTTCTGGCTGCCTCCTTCTGGTCGCGTCAGCCCGGGGGTCCCAAATGATCCATTCTTTGAAGTCTGGGGGCTTACACTGGCAGAAGGTAGTTCCATGCTCTCCTTTTTACTATTCCTTAGTCGCATGAATATCCTCAATGCCCTGTTAAGCGCCAACTGGGAATTGCTAAAGGATGCAACCAAGCACCTGATTTTGCCAGCCGTGGCGCTCGGTACCATCCCCATGGCGCTCATAGCGCGCATGGCGCGCTCCAGTATGTTGGAGGTGCTGGGGCAGGATTACATCCGCACAGCGCGGGCAAAGGGATTGACCCAACAGAAGGTGATCATGAAACACGCCTTTCGCAATTCACTCTTGCCGCTTGTGACAGTTATCGGCCTTTCCCTGGGCAGCCTGCTGGGTGGAGCAGTGCTCACAGAGACCATTTTTGGCCTATCGGGCCTTGGACGTACGCTTTATGACGCCATTACCGCCCGTGATTACGGCGTTGTGCAAACATTCACGGTTGTCATCGCAGTGTTCTTTGTGGCCTTGAACCTGTTGGTCGACCTTTCGTATGCGTATCTTGATCCCCGTATTCGGCTGGAGTAATTGATTCATGAATCAGACAGACACCAATGTTGCAACCTTAGACGCTGAAGGCCTATCGCTTAAATCTGTCAGTCTATGGCAAATCACATGGCGGCGATTGTTCAAGCGCAAATCGGCAGTTGTCGGCATGGTTATTTTAGGAATTCTGATATTCATTGCGCTGACTGCGCAATGGATTGCGCCCTATGATCCGATCAAGGTTCTGATAGGCGTTGAAGATGTAAAATCACGCCAGGCTCCCTGCATCCATGCATTTGGTTGCCCTGAAGACCAGCCCCAGCACATCATGGGCATCGACGGCAATGTGCGCGATCAGTTCAGCCGCCTGCTCTACGGTACGCGCCTGAGTCTCATGGTAGGCTTCTCCACCGTCACCTTTGCCATTATCATTGGCACGGTGCTGGGAGCGTTGAGCGGCTATTTCGGCGGCTGGGTGGACAACCTCATCATGCGTACCATGGATGTGCTGCTGGCGTTCCCCTCGCTCCTGCTGGCCATCGCCATCGTAACCGTGCTTGGCCCAGGCCTGACCAACGCACTGCTCGCCATCGGTATCGTCTCGATCCCAGCTTATGCGCGCGTGGTGCGCGCCAGTGTGCTCTCGGTGCGTGAGATGGATTATGTGTCTGCCACCCGCGCGCTGGGCGGCAACTCGTTCCAGATATTATTCCTGCGTATCATGCCCAATGCGTTGACCCCATTGATCGTGCAGGGTACGCTCGGCATTGCCACCGCCATCCTGGATGCTGCGGCCCTATCCTTCCTGGGGCTTGGCGCCCAACCTCCCACACCGGAATGGGGTTCCATGTTGGGGTCGGAACGCAACCAGGTCTTCACAGCGCCGCATTTGGTTTTCTATCCCGGCCTGGCAATTATGTTGACCGTATTGGCCTTCAACCTGCTGGGCGATGGTCTGCGCGATGCTCTCGATCCCAGGCTGGCACACATGAGCAACTAAAAATCTACCTTTCTAACGCATGTTCAATTGTGGGACAAGGTAGGTTATCTTGTCCCACATTCTTAATTGGGATAAGGAACACTTTGCATGTATGACCGCCAAAATAAACTTCCGGTTCGAAAAAGGGATTTGATCCAGGTAGACGGGCTGGTAAAGTATTTCCCCGTGCGAGCGGGCTTATTCCAACATGTGAAAAATTGGGTCCAGGCGGTGGATCGTGTCAGCTTTACGATACGGGAAGGGGAGACTCTGGGGTTGGTAGGTGAATCCGGTTGCGGTAAAACAACTGTTGGGCGCACCATGCTGCGCTTGGTTGAACCGACTTCGGGTAAAGTGTTGTTCGATGGAAGAGATATTTTTCTACTCAGTGAGAGAGAATTAAAAGACATCCGCCGTGAGATGCAAATTATCTTTCAAGATCCTTATGCTTCGCTGGATCCCCGTGTGCCAGTTGGGGAGTCGCTTATGGAAGGGCTCAATATCCATGGCATCGGCACGCAACAGGAACGTTTTGATGTCATGCTGGATGTCATGCAGAAGGTTGGATTGGAACCCTACCATGCACGCCGATACCCGCATGAGTTCTCAGGGGGACAGCGTCAGCGCATTGGCATCGCACGCGCGCTGACTTTACTGCCCAAGTTTATCGTTTGCGATGAGCCGGTATCGGCATTGGATGTTTCCATCCAATCACAGATTCTCAATATCCTCAAAGAACTTCAAGCCGAGTATAGCCTGACATATCTTTTCATTGCCCACAATCTCAGTGTAGTGGAACACATTTCCGATCGTGTAGCAGTCATGTATCTGGGAAAGATTGTCGAAATGACCTCAAGAGATGAGCTTTTTCGGAATCCCATGCATCCATACACGCAGGCGCTCATCTCGGCGATCCCCATCCCCGACCCACACTTAAAGCGGCAAAGGACCATTCTCAAAGGGGATGTCCCCAGTCCGCTCAACCCGCCAACTGGCTGCC
>CAZLOC010000316.1:0-4745 GCA_964560935.1 uncultured Anaerolineaceae bacterium
CCTCGTTCTGCAGTTCCAGCATGATGCCGCGGGTTGACGCCATGCTGCCGCCGGGGAAGGTGTAGGCATTGATATAATTGGCATTCAATACTCGGGACGAATACGGCAAATTGGGGCGGTGAGAGTGCGCCCAGAGGTCATCGCTGACGTCCTGCAAATAGCGATTCAGGCGATGGTCCTGATAGGTTCCATAGTCAGCCGAGAACTGGTGCGGGGCCTGCTTCCTGTCGACATTGATTTCGCCTTCCTCCGACAGACCCACCAGGGTCTTCTTGCCCGTAACGGGATCCGTGGCACAGCCAGCAATCAGCGAAGGCAATGCGATGGCCGAACCGGCTGCGGCAATAAGCGAAAGAAAATCACGCCGTGTCATCTGGGTTATCAAGGTGTCTCTCAAAGGCGATGGGGGTGTTCAGGATAGAAACGCAGCATAAGTTTGTGAGGAATAATGTATCTCGATCAGCCGATTTTGTCGGGAACCGTGCCCAAAGCGTGTGGCAGTCAGCTCAGAGCATTCCCGACAACTACCCTACCGCTTGATGGCGTAAACGCTATTGGCCCAGTTTCCGCCGCAGGTCTCCGTCTTGTTCCCACTGCATGGCATGTTGCAGTTGCTGGCTTTGCCATACTTTCCGTAGCTGTTGCCGCAGAAGCACTGTGAGCTGTACTGCGTGCCAGCATAGGAAAAACCCTTCTGCTGGCAGGTATCCAGGCAAATCTGGGTCGTCATACCACTTCGGCTGAAGCTGTAACCGGATAAGTCACGGTCACCAGTGTCCTTGAAACACCCCAGGTAATTGCCACTGACGACCGGTAGACTCCCGGTAGCGCCTGACTCCGTGACCGGCCCAGAACCCTGGTCGGAATTCGAACCGTAATTGCCGGCCTGCTGATTGGCGGCGCCGGTGCGGACGGCTTCGACCTCGTTGCGGCTAAGCGCCCGACCAAAGAGACGAACATCATCGATGGCGCCGACGAAATGCTCGCCGTAGCCGGGATTGCGTCCGAGGTTCAGGATGTTCCGTCCGCCGCCAGATTGCCCGTCCTTTTCGAATATCCGGTTGTCCACATGCAGACGCACCTTGCGTGCGTTCTGGTCCCACACGCCGGAAACGAAGACCCAGCGGCCTTTCTCGACGGGTTGGAAACCGAGCACCGCCCCCGAACCGCTGAAGGCTGACCAGCCCGATCCGCCGCCGCGACGGTCGATGCCTAGGGAACGGTCGAAACCGCCATTGTCGTGTGACATGACCTGTCGAACCGGGCTGGCATCGTCAGCGCGTACCCAGGCGGTAAAGGACAACTGAGGCAGCGCGGCCGGATTGATATCCAAGGGAAGTTCGATGTGTGATCGGCCATCGAAGTACATGGCCCGATTAGGCTGGCCGAAGCGGTCGGCCGTGGGCTTGGCGCCGTGAACCGTACCGTGACGACTTTGCCCAGAGGCATCGCGGGCATCGCCGTCGAGTGGATAGGTTGCAAGCAGCCCATGCGCCGATTGGGGTTCTGCAGCGTAGCCGGGCCCGTCAGACGGCGGTGAAGCAGTGTAATCCTGGCCACCGGGGACCGGCTTTGCCGTCGCTGGAGATCGGACCTCGGCCGCTTGCCTGGCACGCAACTTGTCCAGGGTGGCCTTGAGCACCTTGTCCTTCTGAATTTCCAAGCTTGCCTCGAACTCCCGGATGGCCTGGGCAATGTCCCCATTTTTCTCGTAGTGCTGACCGAGTGCCTTCTTGTCCTCGGCTTTTTTCACTGCCGCCCTCGCTGCGGCCAGCTGCATATTCAACTCGTCGAGAATCTTGGGCGGATGCTCCCATTGAGCCAACGCCTTTTCCAGCAGAGGAATGGCTGCGCGAGGATCCCGACTCTCTTCCAGAGCGGAAACTTTGGACTGAGTCTCGCTCATGGCCTGCTCATATCGACCGGCGAGCTTGGCCACCCGCTCCTTCAGAGCGACGAAAGCCGGATCCTTCACGGCCGGCGGCAGAGACCGCGCAGGATCCTTGATCATGCTGTGCTCAAGCCTCTCCATTTCCTTCTTGGCCTGCTGCACCTGGTTCTTGCGGACCAAGGCATCGATCTGCGGGAAGCGCGTTTTCTTTATCTCCCGCCATTTCTCGTCCCACTTCTCGTATTCGGCCTTGCGCTGCTCTAGATCGGTGTTCTGCTGGGCATTACGCGTGCCAACCTTTTTCAGGGACCGGTTCAGGTTGTCGACGGCCCTGGAGATATTGCCGGCCTCAAGGTTCCTTAAGGCATGACCCTCGAGGTGCTGCCCCAACGTCGTCTGCACGTGATCCAGGTCCTGGGGAAGCAGGAAGGCCTTGATTGCGTTGAACTCGTCAGCAAGTCGACGGGCCGTGCCCTCGTCTTCCTGGGCCTTGCCATTTGCGATGTCTTCCTTTATTGCATCCAACTGCGGCTGGACGCTTTTGGCGTTCTCCATCACCATCTGGTCGCGCCATTTGTCGAAGATGGCCCTGGCTTCCTCGTAACGCATCTTAGTCACCTGGTTGAAGCAGTCGTACTGGGCCTGCTTGTTCCCGACGGGCAAAGGAGTCTTCCAGCTGGACAGAGGGCCGTTGCACTGGCAGGCCTCTCCGGGCTTGTAGAATCCGCCCAGGGACCCGCCGCACCGCCGGCACAGGCAATTGAAGTACGCAACGGCATCGGTGTCATGCAGGCCCATCTTCTTCATGTTGACCATGGCCAGCTCGAAATCCTTGCGGTCCAGAACCATTTGGCGCATGACCCGTGCCAAGTCGTTCTGCATGGCCGCATACCCCTCCAGCTCTTTTTCCTGGGTGAAGTATTCCCAGACCTCATCAGGCAGGGTCAACACGCCAACGATCATGTCGCGACCCATGTAGACGCCGGTCTTGAGCAGGGTGAAGGTCACGTGCTTCGTCATCGAAGGGTCGACACCCGCATCGAACTCTTTCAGATAGCGCGCGATCTCCTCGCTTTGTGCCTGCTCGAATGCGGTGCCGATGCCGGTGCCTTCCCAAGCCGCGTGGTAGTAGCAATTGCGGAAAAAATCCCACAGCGTATCGGTGGCCTTGACTTCGCTGAGCGTGATCTGTACACCCTGGTAACCGAGGATGGCGCCGCCGGCGATGACCATGACCGGAATTTTGGCGACGACTTTTTTCGCGGTCTGCTTGTAGGCCGCCCACTTGGCCGCCGACTCGACTTGCTTGACGGTCTGCTCCATTTTGAGTGCGGCCTGGGCGGCGGACCGCGGTGCGCCGGCGGCATGCAGCGCGCGCACTTCGGCGTTGACGAGCGAGCGCACTTGCGGCAAGGCAGCCGGGTCTTTCTTGGCAATGTCCATCAAGGTGTTGATCAGTTGCTCGCTAGAACTCTGCATGGCTTTGGGGTGCAGGTCGCGCACCATGCCGACCTGGCTGGCGCTGTAGGGATTGCGGCCGATATTGGCGATGGCCTTGGCGACGTCGTCCATCGCGCCTTTCTCGGCGCCGAGCCCGTACTGCTTGCGCAGGTGATTATTTAGCCCGCTCATTCGCTCGTGATACTTGGCCGCTTGGTACTCGTATTGCGAGGCTTGCGCCTGCATCCGTGCATACTCACTGGGGTTAGATGTACCGACGGCCGCCGCTTGCCTGCGCAAGTCGGCGGCGGCGGACATCCTGGTTTGGGCGAGCTGCTTCATTTCCGCCTGGAAGGCGCCGGCTTCTTCCAGCGAGATCTTGGCCGGCGACCCCAGCTTGGCCTGCGCCGAAGCCGCTCCGAGATTGCTATACGCAGCGCCGCCATTGGCGTTGATGTGGGCGGCGATCCTCTTGAACTCCTCGGGCGTGGTATGTGCGGGGTGCGGCATGAAGTCGGTCTTGGTATCGATGCGGCGCACCGGGAGGCTCTCGCCGTCGAAGTGAGTGCGGGCGGCCCGCTGGTATCGGGCCTCCACCGCTTTGATGTCATCGAGCGTCATCGGCTTGCCGTCGGCTCGGAAGACGTTCACATCGGTGTCCGTCCCTGGGTTGAGCTTGGCCGTGCTGACCTCGGCACGATAAGGCGAGTTTTTGAAGGTGTCGTCGAGGACTTTTTTCTGGATCTCCTGAAACCGAGATTGCGCACCGGCGTAGCTGAAGTCCCTGAGTTCACCCGCCTGCGCCATCAGATTGAACTCGGCGTTGTGTACGAAGATCATCATATCGTCGGACTTGGTGGCGATGCCCTGCGCCACCGCCATCGCCGCCTCTTTCAATCCCGGTGTCCAGGCGAACGCGAGCGACGGGGCCAGAATCGAAAAGATCAACGCAATAACGGAGCGGAATAGAAACTTGGACAACATGATGAACTCGCGAAGTAAGTATTAAGGATGCGCTTATCTAATTATAGCCAATCATTATCCTGGCACCGACGTCCCGCGGATCTGAGTAGGACCTGACTCCAGAGTCCAATCAAGGAGATTGGACGTGCAGAAGCGATTCGCGCAGCAACTGATCATTGGTTTCCTGCGGGAGGCGGAAACCCGTCTACCGGTCGAGGAGCTGTGCCGGCGACATGGATTCACGGAAGCGAACTACCACCTCAGGCGCAGGAAGTTCGGTGTCACGAGCGTCTCCGACACCAGGCGGCTGAAGGAGTTGGATTTTTTCTCACCCTTGCTCTCAGGAAAACCACACGCTCCTGGTTATCGCCGCCATCCCGTCCGTCTAACCCAGTTGCTGCAACAAGGTCGCATGGTCCGGCACCGGAGCGCGGCAGCGCGGACAGACTGC
>CAZLOC010000317.1:0-4733 GCA_964560935.1 uncultured Anaerolineaceae bacterium
TCCATCTGCTTGACATGTGCAATAGGTGGGACGCCGCCGATGGCGTACCCGGTCACTTCGCGGACAAAATTCGCATCGGCGCGCTCGATCTTTTCCCCGGCATAGGCTTTGATGCGCTTCTCGTCCACCCGGTTGGCGCCGCTGGTCAGCACCAGGATGGGCTTGCCGCTGGTCTTGCCCTTGAAGACGAGCGATTTGACGATTTGCCCGAGCGACACACCGACGCGGTCTGCGGCCTCCTGCGCCGTGCGTGTGGACTCGGTATGTTCGATGACGGTTAAGTCAAAGCCCAGATCACGCAGTGCATCCTGGACTTTTTGAGCGGAGGAGGTAAGTTCACTCTTCATGGCTATAAATTCGTGTATGGTTTTGAATTTGCTAATTGTATCTTATAAAATAATTCGTGCTAAAATAAAAAATCAGCTCTGGGTAACTTGGTATCCATAAAATATGAGAGAAGGTCTTCAATGACTTTTTTATTTAATCGGTTTCCAAAACGTGAAGAGATCTTGTCTGTATTCGGCGGGGTTGTATTTATTGTGTTTAGCTGGTCTATACGTGGATTTTTATATATTTTTCCTTCTTTAATTCTTCGACATTCAGTAGGTGAAACTCTATCAGTTTTATGCTATATGTTAGCTTTTTCTCTTTTCGAAAGTTTGTTTTTAATTGGCGGCGAGTTGCTGGTTTCCATGTTTTTACCCCGAAAATGGTTTCTGGAAGGATTTGCGTATAAAGGCTTTATTTCAATTTTGGTTTTTACGATTGCGATGATTGTATTGCAAAATAATCTTACAAATACCTTACCCCCGGTGAATATTCTATATTTGGGATTTGCTATTGCAATAAGTGTCATTGTTATCATGTTTTTTTTGTTGGATAAAGTCGCTGTTTTCCGGAAAACACTCCTTGCAATTGAAGAGCGGCTCCAAGTGTTCGTCTATATTTATGTGCCATTAGGAATACTTGGGATTGTGGTTGTCGTTTTTCGAAACCTTCGATAAAGATACCTATGAAACTTAAGAACAAAATTTCTCGTCGAGATTTTCTAAAAGTATCTTCTCTCGCTTTTTCATCTTTGCTTGCACCACCAATCATTAAACCAATTAGCGAGTTTTTAGACGATACACCGAATATCATCATATTGGTTTTTGACGCCTGGTCTGCAAACCATATGCAGATGTATGGATATCCGCGCTTGACCATGCCAAACCTGGAGCAATTTGCGCAAAAGGCCACCGTATTTCACAAGCATTATTCAGCGGGCAC
Source organism: uncultured Anaerolineaceae bacterium (assembly GCA_964560935.1). Lineage (GTDB taxonomy): Bacteria > Chloroflexota > Anaerolineae > Anaerolineales > Villigracilaceae > JAABUE01. The sequence goes on from CAZLOC010000317.1 coordinate 1,270, forward strand.
TTTTACTGTTCCAGGGACTGCTTCTTTGCTAACAGGTTTGTATCCTTGGAGTCACAGGGCGCTCAATTTGGGCTATAGTGGAATCATTAAAGAACATGCAGCACATCAGGCGTTTGCGTTACTTGAAGATACCCATTCCATTTATGGGTATTCACAAAATAGATATGCTGATGTGTTCCTAAACCAATCAGAAAAATACTTGAATACTCACATCAGTTCAGGAGAATTTTCCCTGGAGCGCCGGTACCTTTATAATTGGCCGCTATTCAAAAACGACGCAAATATGGTATTGGAAAGTTTTGCAGAAAATATATTCCAGTTTGGTTATGGCAGAGATGCCTCCCTGTTCTTCGGTTCAGCTTTTCGTCTATGGAAACTTCGCGAACGGGTGATTAACACGTACCAATATGATGATTTGTACCCGCTCGGGATACCCGATTCTACGGAGCAATTTTTGCTTAGCGATTTAGCAGATGGATTGATAAGCATTCTCGATGGACTTGAAAAACCATCCTTTGTATATTTACACGTTTACCCGCCCCATGATCCATACCGCCCTGCCAAAAAGTTCTTTGGAGAATTCAGCAAAGGGTGGCAACCAAAGAAAAAACCTATCCATCCTCTAGCCGAGGAAAAAGCACCTTTCGGGGACCTGGTCAAACAAGGACAATACTACGATGAGTTCTTGCTGAGTTGGGATGAAGAGTTAAAACGTTTCTTGGAGTATTTAGAATATTCTGGGTTGTTTGAAAATAGTTATATTATGTTTACATCTGACCATGGTGAATTGTTTGAGCGCGGTGAAATTGGGCATGATACGCCACTTATTTTTGAAAACTTGATCCATGTTCCGCTTATCATATCGAAACCGGGACAGATCGAACGAGAAGATGTAAATGTATACACCAGTTCATTGGACGTTGTGCCTACACTTGCAGCTTGGGCAGGCAAGCCAATTCCTACTTGGGTGGAAGGAAAATTGTTGCCTGGATTTGGCGGGATAGAAGACCCCGAACGCAGTATTTTTGCAATGGACGCAAAACAAAATTCGTCTTTTGCGCCCCTAACGCAAGCCACGATATCTTTAACCAGGATGAAGCATCGATTGACCTATTACAACTATCCGGGAAATCAACATTTTGAGTTCTATGATCTCTCGGAGGATCCTGATGAACTGGAAGATTTGTATCCAACCATGCCATCAGTCGCCAAGCGGATGCGAGATGAATTGTTGCAAAAATTGTCGGAAGTAAATCGCAAATATGAAAATTGAGCGCATCGCGTAGGGTATTCTGTTCATGAATGAATAATATTTTCTGAATCCGTTGAAGCCCATCTGGAAAACCCTTTTTTCTATTCGAATATTCTATTGGTATAATACTCGCCGCTAAGAAGGATTTGTAAAGGAAGGAAACAGGATGCGAGCATTGATATTGGGCTTCGATTCGTTCGACCCCAAGTTGTTTGAAATATTTTCCGGAAAGGGCGATTTGCCCAACCTGAGCCGACTCGCTGAAGGCGATGGGTATTCTCCTTTCAAAGTGTGCGCCCCGCCACAGACCGAGGTCTCGTGGACCAGTATCGCCACGGGTGCGGATCCTGGCACACATGGCATCTTCGACTTTGTGCACCGCAACCCCGAAACATACGTACCTTATGTCTCGATCCTGCCCACGCGCACGAGCGCCATTGGCACACAATTTATCCCGCCGTATAACGCGCAGACCATGTTCGACGAAGCCGTAGATCAGGGCTACCCCGCCACAGCCCTGTGGTGGCCGGCTATGTTCCCGGCAAGACCGGAATCCCCGGTACGCGTCATCCCGGGACTGGGCACGCCGGATATCCGCGGGCAATTGGGATTAGGCAGTTTCTACTCCACCGAGAATGGTTTCTTGAAGGCAGGCCATAAAACGCCGGTTGAGATATTTTCCGGCAATGGAAAATCTTATAAGTCATCATTGAAAGGTCCTTTTGTCAAGCGAAAGGGTGAAGTCGTCCCTGCTGAAGTTGAGTTCCAACTGGAACTGCTGGACGAGAAGAACGCGCGTCTCACCCTGGCAGGTTTGACCCTCGACCTGAAACCCGGAGAGTGGAGCCCGATTCTCGAAGTCAAGTTCAAGACGGGCATGCTGATGAACGTTCACGCACTGACGCGCGCCATCCTGACTTCCACGGTCCCCGTGCGCCTGTACTTCTTGCCGTTGCAGATCCATCCTTTGCATTCGCTCTGGCAGTATGCCTCGCCGAAGTCTTTCGTCAAACAGGCCTGGCAGGCGGCAGGCTCGTTCCTGTCATTGGGCTGGCCACAGGATACGACCGGCCTTGAAGACGGTTGTATCTCTGACGAACAGTTTATTGCCTTGTGCACAGATATTTTTGAGGCGCGCGAACGTATCTTGTTCTATCTGTTGGATGACTTCAAAGAAGGCGTGATGGCCTCCATTTTTGATGACCTAGACCGTGTCCAGCATATGTTTCGCCGTGACCGTCCCGATGTGGTGCAGGATTGGTACCAGCGTCTGGACCAGTTCGTCGGGCGGGTCGACGCATATTTGGATCAACAGAATGGCAAAAAAGTCAACCTGCTGGTCATGTCCGACCACGGCTTTACCGATTATCGTTACAAAGTCCATGTCAACCGCTGGCTGCTCGAAAATGGTTACCTTGCCGTGCAGGAAGGCAAGACCGAGGCCAATCTCGCCTCCGTGGATTGGTCTAAGACCAAGGCCTACTCCATCGGCCTGAACAGCCTGTACATCAACTTGAAAGGACGCGAAGGCAAGGGTATTGTGCCAGTCGAGCAGGTGGAGCACTTGGCGGCTGAGATCAAAGATAAACTGACGAAATGGAATGGGCCGGATAGTCAGCCCGTTTTCAGCAATGTATCCCTGCGCCATGAAGCCTTCAGCGGACCACTGCTACGCTTCGGTCCGGACCTGATGCTGGGTTGCTCCTCCGGGTATCGCGCCTCCTCTGAAACCGGACTCGGCAAATGGGAAGAGACCTCCATCGAAGAGAACCACGACCATTGGGGTGCAGACCACTGCATCGATCCGAACGTTGTTCCCGGCGTGTTGTTCTCCAGCCAGGGACTGAAGGATTTCCCCAACCCGTCCTTTCGCGATATTCCCCCAATGGTGGTCGGCAAATACCTGGATCATTCCGGTGTCACGCCGCCGAAGATTTCCGGCGGCGAAAGTGCGGAAACCATCGAAGAAAGGCTAAAAGGACTTGGGTATCTTTAAACGCTTTCGGCGGGGAGGACCAGCTGCCATCACTATAGTCTCCGGCCTGCCGCGCTCCGGCACATCCATGATGATGAAAGTCCTGGAAGCGGGCGGTCTGCAAATCTTCACCGATAACCTGCGCCTCCCCGACGAAGACAACCCCAAAGGCTACTACGAACTGGAGCAGGTCAAGGCGCTCAAAGACGGCGACGATTCCTGGATCAAAGATGCGCC
>CAZLOC010000318.1:0-4720 GCA_964560935.1 uncultured Anaerolineaceae bacterium
TTGCACTCCTTAGGAAACTCTAGGAAACGGCGTGACGTGCTGCTCGCCAGCCTGGGGATACTGTTTATCTGGCAGGTGGCGGCGATGCTTGTGAACCGTTCAATCTTGCCGACGCCAATCGTGGTGTTGGAGGTCTTTTTCAGAGAATTGGGCGGGGATTTGCCGGTCCACTTTGCGGCCAGCCTGTGGCGCGTGATTGCGGGGATGCTGCTCTCGGTGCTGACGGCGGTCCCTGCGGGGCTGGCAATCGGCGGGTCCAAACAACTGAACCGGGTTTTCTCCCCCGTCATCTATCTGCTATATCCCATCCCTAAAGTGGTCTTCGTGCCGGTCGTGCTGCTCTTCCTGGGCATCGGCGACCTGGCCAAGATCGTGGTCATCTTCCTGATCTTATTTTTCCAGATCGTCGTGCTGGTGCGTGACCAGGCGGCCGGGCTGCCCCCCCAGTTGCTGCAAAGCCTGCGCAGCCTGGGAGCCGGCCGGCGGGCGCTGTTCCGCTTTGTATACCTGCCCGCCAGCCTGCCTGCCATCCTGACCGCGCTACGCCAGTCGGTAGGTACGGCGGTGGCGGTGCTGTACATCGCCGAGCTATTCGCTACACGCAAGGGGCTGGGTTATTATATTTATTACAGCGGCAGCACCCTGCTGGACTATCCCGTCATGTACGCGGGTGTCTTGGCAATGTCGCTTTTGGGCCTGGGGTTATATTTCACGGTCGATTGGCTGGAACGACGGCTGTGTCCGTGGAAGTTCGTGGAGTAGGCAAGCATTTTGGGAAGGAGCAGGAATGGAAGCGGGAATTTATAACAAAGGGCTTTCCTCTGCCAAAACAGGAGCCCTGTTTATCGCACTTACAATCATATTCTTGCTGCTTTCCGTCTGGCGCTGGATCGACGTGGGGATGAACACATGGACAATTGTGTTCCTTTGCTTCTTTGCTTTCTTCCTGTTCTATTCGCGAAACTACAGAACGCTCAAAATCCACATAACACCTGAACTCCTACAATTGACGTTTGGCATCTTCACCTGGACCATAACCATTGCAAACATTAGCACTTGTTACACCGACAAAACATCGCTTTGGCGCATTGGCGGCGCGGGCATCCACTTCACATGGATCAAAAGAAACTACAGAGCTTTTTTCAATTTTCTGGACTATCCACGCCTGGTGATAACGCTCAAAAGGAAAAAGGGACCTGTGCGTGAAATCGCATTTTCAACAAATCATCCTGAACATATCCTGGAATGTATCCGGCAGTATTCCGGTTAGCCAATCTCTGAAAGTCAGATTAGAACGGTTGCATATTCAAAGAATCCGCAAATGAACAGAAAGACAATTTTAGCCAGTGTGAGCGCAACAGCCTGTCTGATAGCCCTGACCTTTGCAATCCCTGTAATGCAGTGGCTTGCAAGCAGATTCATTGCACGCTCAGATTACAGGGGATTAATCAGCAGCATCACAACAATTCTTTGCATCAGCCTTTGGCTCAAGAAAACAAAAGCGTTCTCTTTTCATACTTACTCTTTCCAGTGGAAGACATTCTATTATCTTGTGTTAATCGCTGTTCTGGGCCTGCTTATTTTCAACATTCAGAATCAGTCAGTTTCAAAAATCACCGGACTGGCCAGATCGCCGCTTGAAGTTCTCGACCTTATCATTCTACTTCCCGTTGCTGAAGAATTGGTTTTTCGCGGTGTAATTTGGTCAAGAATCGAAAAGTTCGACATTAGGCATATTGCCGTGCTTGTTGGGACTTCACTCTTGTTCGGTATTGAGCATCTTGGCTATTGGACACAGTCGTATTGGCCATTGCCTCCTGAGGCATATTTTCATGCAATTTCAATGATCTTTGCGGGGATTTTCTTTGGTTTTTTGAGGCTCAAATCTGATTCACTCGCTATCCCCGTTGCGTTGCATATGCTCGCAAATGGCGCCATTTTGCTTACTCAATAAAAAAGTATCATACTCATTGGGCCAACAATATCCCCACAAAAAACAACAAACTGTAGACCAGCGCCGTCTGTCCTGTGCCTGCCAGCGCTTCATTCAGCGGACGCCCGGCCTGTTTCCGCACGATCTGCCATGTCCGCCACCCCAGCGGGAACGAGAGCCAGGCCAGCAGGCTGGTCCAGGGCAGGATACCCAAGAAAGACAATCCGGGCAGAATCAAGTAGGAAGCAACCAACAAGACAATATACTGAACGCGCGAACCCCGCTCCCCCAAGCGGACTGCTAACGTGCGTTTGCCCGCGGCGCGGTCGGCGTCGATGTCACGCAGGTTGTTAACCACCAGGATGTCCACGATCAACCAGCCGATGGGCAGAGACATCCACCAGGCCCCCGCGCTGACCGAACCGACCTGCACGAAGTACGTCCCGGCCACGGCGGCCACGCCGAAGAAGATAAAGACGAATAAATCTCCCAACCCGTAATAACCAAGCGGGAACGGCCCGCCTGTGTAGGCAATTGCTGATAAGATAGCCGCCAAGCCAATCAAAATGACTACCCAGCCCGCCAGGAAAGTCAGGTACAAACCCAATAAAGCTGATAACCCAAACACTACCCACATGCCTGCCTTGACCTGCGACGGTGTCAGCAATTGCGCCTGCGTCACCCGCATGGGACCATGACGCTCGCCCGCATCCGCGCCACGCTCGTAGTCGTAGACGTCATTGGCCAGGTTGCTTCCGATTTGCAAAAGCAGCGCCACCAGCAAGGCTGCCAGCGCCGGACCGGGCCGGAAGTGCCCATCGCGCAAAGCCAGCGCCGTGCCGGTCACCACACCGGAGGCGGCGGCGGGCAGGGTTTTGGGGCGCATGGCCAAAATCCAGATTTGGAAACGGGACAAGGGTTGGTCCGGATAGGACATGCCCGCGAGTATATCACCGTTTATAATAGCCCAGTTTAGAGGAGCATTATGACACACCTAACCGGAAAAGAGCGCGGCGAATACGTGCAGGATATGTTCACTCGCATTGCCCATCGCTATGACTTGATGAACCGCTTGATGACGGCCGGGCAAGATGTCCAGTGGCGCAAACAGGTGATCGAGTTAGCCTACCTAAAGCCCGCTTCTCGCTTGCTCGACCTTGGCGCCGGCACCGGAGACCTGGCAAGAGAAGCGCTCAAGCAGCAACCCGAAGCCAGCGTCGTCGCAGCGGATTTCACGCTCGAGATGATGAGAGCCGGTCAAAGGAACGGGAGCCTGCCCTGGTCCGCGGCAGATGCGTTGAACCTTCCGTTCAAGGAAAAAACGTTCGACGCGGTCGTCTCCGGGTTCCTGATGCGCAACGTGAGCGACGTCCAGGGGGCGTTGAAGGAACAGTACCGCACGTTAAAGCCTGGTGGGCGGATCGTTATCTTGGATACGACGAAGCCAAAACGCAACCTGCTCTCGCCGTTCATCTGGTTGCACATGCACATGATCATTCCCTTGCTCGGCGGGTTGCTCTCCGGGTTCAGGGATGCTTACAACTACCTGCCAGATTCGACGGAAGAATTCGTCACGGCAAAGGAACTGGCCGTCCGTATGGCGGCAGTAGGATTCAAGAAAATCAACTATGAGGTATTGATGCTTGGGACGATCGCCATCCACTGGGGAGAAAAATAACTTGACAGACAAACTCAAACAGCCTAATTCACGCCACTGCTTCATTTGCGGATTGGAAAACCCGGTCGGCTTGAAGCTCAAAATTTACCAGACCGAACCCGGCATGATCGAAACGACCTATACTGCTCCCGAACATTTTCAGGGTTATCCCGGGGTCTTGCATGGCGGCATTGTCGCATCCATCCTGGACGAGATATCCGGTCGCGCCCACATGGGCGACCCAGCGGAGCCGCGTTTTATGTTCACGGGTAAGTTGGAAGTGAAATACCGCAGGAACGTGCCAATCGGGAAGCCGCTCAAGATCGTCGGCAAAGCGGGCAAATCCAAAGGCAAGATGGCCCAAGGCTGGGCAGGGATTTACGACGAGAACGGGACTCTGCTGGCAGAAGCCACAAGCCTGCTGATCGACGTCCCTACAGAAATGCTGGATTCCACCAACCTGGAAGAGCTTGGCTGGAAAGTCTATCCAGATTAGATCAAGTTCCCTGTTACTTTTTCACGCCTTCCTGCAACATATTAACAGCGCGCGATACATGTTGCAGGAGGTCCATGACCACCCTCGTGTCTCTAAAAACCAAAACTTCACCTATGGATGACATCCAGCTTGCCCGTCAGGCTCATACCGATGCGGAGGCGTTTGCCGAACTCTACCGCCGCCACGTGACGCAGGTCTACCGCTATCACATGGCGCATACCGGCAACGTCAAAGACGCGGAGGATTTGACCTCGCAAACCTTCATGGCCGCGCTGGAGGGCATCCGCTCATTTCGTGGAAGCGGATCCTTTGCAGCCTGGATTATGGGGATTGCATCCCGGAAGCGGGCGCTGTTCTTCCGCGGGAGCAGGCCCGAGGTCCCGTTGGAGGCGGCGCTTCACATCCCGACCCCTGACCTGCCGACCGATAAAGCGGCAGCTCAACGCCTGCAACTGGATCACATCCGGAACGCGCTGCGACAGCTCAGTCCCGAACGAGCCGAAGCGCTCATCCTGTGTTATTTCGGCGGACTGAACCTTGTTGAAGCCGGACGAGTGCTCGGCAAAAGTGAAGCCGCTGTGAAAATGTTGCTCTCGCGAGGCCTGCACGACCTGCGCGAGCGTACCTCCCTTTC
>CAZLOC010000319.1:0-4719 GCA_964560935.1 uncultured Anaerolineaceae bacterium
TGATTTTCTGCTCGTTGACGGTCCACCGCAGGCCCGAGACAACCCCCAGGCCGCACGATACCCTGCATTTCCCATGCTGCGCGATCGCCTGTCACCGCATGCGCTTATATTCGTGGACGATGCCAGCCGGAAGACAGAGGCGAAGATGGTCGAGCAATGGCAAACGGAAGACCGAAGCTGGCACGAACAGTGGTTCGATACAGTGGATGGTGTTTGCATCCTTACCAGAAAACCATAACCCCCTATCACGAGCCCAACAAGCTTCCTTAAATGCTTTTCAACTCTTACGAGTTTATTTTTTTATATTTGCCCATGGTCCTTGCGGCCTTTTTTACTATTGGCCGCTACAGTCGCTCACTTGCCGCACTCTGGCTATTCGCAGCGTCCCTGTTCTTCTATGGCTGGTGGAACCCTGCTTACGTCAGCCTGTTACTCGGCTCCATCCTTTTCAACTTCGCGATGGGATCAGCCATTTCGAAGGAATACCATGGTGGCAGGCTGCCCCGGGCAAAGGGATTGCTGATTACAGCCGTCGGCGGTGATCTTGCACTCCTTGCCTACTACAAATATGCAAATTTCTTCCTATCCAACACCAATCAAATATTGGGTACGGAATGGCATCTTGAAGAAATCATCCTGCCGCTCGGCATTTCCTTTTTCACCTTCACACAGATCGCATTTCTGGTTGACGCATACCGCGGTGAGGTGAAGGAGCGCAACTTCATCCATTACGGCCTCTTTGTTACCTATTTCCCACATCTCATCGCCGGGCCGGTGCTGCATCACAAAGAAATGATGCCGCAGTTTGCGCAGGCACAGACCTACCGCGCGCACTGGGAAAACATTTCCATTGGCCTGACGATTTTCATCATCGGCCTCTTCAAGAAACTGGTGCTGGCCGACGGCGTGGCCCCGCTCGCCACACCCGTTTTCGACGCTGCAGCCGCGGGCCAAAGCCTGACCTTGGTTGAGGCCTGGGGAGGGGCGCTGGCCTACACCCTGCAGCTGTATTTCGATTTTTCGGCATATTCAGACATGGCGATTGGCCTGTCTCGCATGTTTGGCATCAAGCTACCTCTCAATTTCAACTCGCCTTACAAAGCGGCCAACATCGTTGATTTCTGGCGGCGCTGGCACATAACACTGTCGCGTTTTCTGCGTGATTACCTGTATTTCGCCCTGGGCGGCAATCGCAAGGGCACAGTTCGACGATATGCCAACCTGATGGTCACCATGCTGCTTGGTGGACTCTGGCATGGGGCGGGCTGGACCTTCATTATTTGGGGGGGACTGCATGGCCTCTATCTCTGCATCAATCACGCCTGGACCAAGGTTCGCACAACAGTGCTTGGCGCTTACCCGATCGGCGCCGTGGAGCGTGGCGCCGCCTGGCTGCTCACTTTTGTTGCCGTCGTGGTCGGCTGGGTATTTTTCCGTGGAAGCGACACGCCTTCAGCCCTATCTATTTTGCAGGGAATGGCCGGTGCCAACGGGCTGCTCATCCCCAGCAACTGGCCGGGCGCGTGGTATCTCTACGCGGGTCTTCAGAAACTCGGATTCACCGCGCAACTTGGCCTTCCACTCAGCCAATTCGATCCAAACGGTGTCAGCCCCTACTGGATCATTGCACTGCTTGGCATTGCCTGGTTGATGCCCAACACGCAACAACTCATGGCCCGCTATGCTCCCGCGCTTGAAACCGTCACCGCTGCGCCGCGTCGGCCGTTATGGCGCCCGAGCCGTGCATGGGCGGTTGTCATGGGTACCTTTGGTGCAATCGCCATGCTGCATCTGACCCAGGTAAGTGAATTTTTGTACTTTCAGTTCTGATGCCCTCTTCGAACAAAAAACCGGCATTCAAAAGCTATGCCATCCTTACTGGATTAGTCTGGGCTGGCACGATTATCCTTGTGCTCGCACTCAACTGCCTGGTGGATCCCCTTTGGTACTTTCAGGGCAATCAGCTGACCGACAAGAATTTTGCCTTCAATGAACGTCAGTCCAAGCTCAATCAGTTGCTGCGCACGCCCGACCAATACGATTGCCTGATCTTCGGCAGTTCCAGAACCACCTTGCTCCCGGCTTCTGCATTCAATGGCTACCGCTGCTTCAACCTTTCGTTCTCGGGTGGTCAAATCGAGGATTTCATTGCTTTTGCCGAATACCTGCATCATGTTGGCATGCGACCCAAACTGCTAATCGTCGGGGTGGATGGCTTCAATTTTCTGAGCACTGGGCGCGATGCGCCAAACATCCCGGATTACGTCCTGAAGAAGCAAGCTTCCCCGGAATTCCTGAAGACCTATCTATCCATTGACAGCCTGCGCATGTCCTGGCGCACCGTGTGGGACCAGTCCCCTCTGCCTCGCTATTATGATGGCCATTTTGAAGCCATGATCCGCGCGGACGCACCGCCGTTCAGACCAGAAAAATCGCTTCTGGGAGAAGGCCGCCGGCGTACCGATGCTGATAAACGGCGAAAACGCGGTTACCGACCTGACAATGCCGCCCTTTATAAAAAATTGGTCTCGGTGTTCCCGGAGGCGCGCGCCATTGCTTATGTGCCACCCATAAGCGCATGGCATATTAGCGACATGGAAAAAAACGCTGCCCTGGATGGCTATATCGATGCCCTATCCAATACTGCCGCGGCATTCACGGCATTCATCGACTTTTCCGTTCCATCCCCCATCACGTCGCGCACCGACATCACCTATGACGGCTCCCACTATCATCCCTCAGTCAACCTGCTGATCGCGAGGGCACTTCAGTCCAATCTTCCCCCGGACTGGGGCATCAACCTGAAGCAGATGGGGTTTACCGATCTCGCACAACGCTATCAAATGGCGTTAGACGTTTTCAGAACTCAGCAGGCCAGCACGCGTCCGACCCACGCCCAGCATGATTGATCCTTTATCGAAACTCATTCACCGCAACGCCGGTCAGCATGGGCCCATTATGCTCATGTATCACTCCGTTACCCCAGACGCTGGCGCACCGACTTGGCCGTGGGCTGTTTCCATGCATCAGTTTCGCGAACAACTCGATTTCCTGGTCGCCGAAGGCTATGCCACACCGACCATGGGCGATCTGATTTCCAAGCCCGCAAAAGAATGGGGGGGGCGCACTGCCGTCATCACCTTTGACGATGGTTACGTAGACAATCTCGCCGCATGCGAGGAACTGCAGACACGCGGCATGCGTGCCAGTTGGTTCATCGTGTCCGGATCGGTTGGGCAAGCCCCCCTGTGGCCAGCAGATGGCCGCCCCGCGCAGCGGTTGCTCAACGCGGCCGAACTGCGCAGAATGCAGGAAAACGGCATGGAGATCGGCTCGCACACGGTGAATCATGTGCGACTGCCAGAAGTCGATGATGAGCGTCTGGCACAGGAACTGGCCGATTCCAGAAACGCGCTTGAAGATATGCTCGGCAATGCGGTCAAAAGCTTTGCCTACCCCTATGGCGCGTGGGACGCGCGCTGCGCCGACGCGGTTAAACAGGCTGGTTACACTGGTGCCTGCACAACTCGAACGGGGTGGACACTGCGCGACCGCGACGCGCATCGATTGCGGCGCCTGACCGTATTCAACCATGACACCCTGGGTAGCTTCGCGCGCAAACTTTATTTCGCGAGCCACGACGTTCGCTGGCGAGACATTGCAGCCTATGGTTTAAGGCGCATAAAAAAGGTTTAAGCCCATGCACCAAAACGTCTCCGTCATCATGCCCTGCTATAACGCGGCCCCCCACCTATCGGCCAGTGTCGGAAGCCTGCAAGCCCAAACCCACACAAACTGGGAACTGGTCATCGTCGACGACGGCTCTACCGACGACTCATGGCAGGTGTTGCAAAATCTTGCCCATGCAGATCCCCGGATCAGGGTTTTTCAGCAACCCAATGCCGGCGCGGCGGCAGCACGCAATCGCGCATTAAAGGAAGCGCGCGGTGCCTATACCGCCTTCTTGGATGCCGACGACACATGGCACCCGGAGTTTCTCGAAGCGATGTTGACTGCACTCGCCGCCAATCCTGACGCCGGAATCGCCTATTGCGGCTGGCAAAACATTGGCCTCGGCAAAGGCCGCGATGAGCCTTTCATCCCGCCCGAATATGAAAATAGCGACAAGGTCGAGTCACTGTTAGGGGGATGCCGATGGCCTATACACGGTGCGCTTGTGCGGACCCATATCATCAAGGATGCTGGCTGCTTTGACGAAAATCTGAGTTCATGCATGGACTATGACCTCTGGCTTCGTCTTGGCACCACGCATCCACTGGTTCGTGTACCGCGCGTGCTCGCCTACTATCATCATCATGGCGGCGAGCAGATCACCCGTAACCGTGCACGAATTGCCTTGAATCATTGGCGAGCGCAGCGCAAGTTCCTCCACGCAAACCCTAATATCATCGACGCGCTAGGGAAAAAACGTATCCGGCAATTAACCACCGCGGAATTGCTTCAGCGGGGATATGCAAGCTACTGGAAGCGTGACCTACCCGCGGCGCGACAAATCTTTCGCGCCGTAATGAAACAAGGCTATGGCACACTCCGGGACTGGAAATACATGCTGCCCGCCTTGCTGCCCGTATCCTGGCACCGCAGACTGATCTGGATGCTCGACCGAAAGGCACAGACGATCGATGAACAACTCTAATCTAATCGCGCACCGATTCCGGCGTCATTCCCTACTGCAACGCCGTTCCTTGCGACACTCAG
>CAZLOC010000320.1:0-4694 GCA_964560935.1 uncultured Anaerolineaceae bacterium
GGTTTCGATTTTCAAGTTGTCCAGTTTTGCTAGCATGATAACAACCTGACCAGGTCGTACGTATTCACCTGGTTGAACCTCTACTGAGACAACTGTGGCCGAGAAAGGTGCGACAAGTTTGGTCTGGGCTAACTCAGCTTGAGCAGTATCCAGCGATCTTCGGGTCATTTCGAGTTCCTGCTCGGCTACTTCTCGCCTCTCGATGATACGGCCTCCTATGCGTCGTGGGAGTTTCCAGTATTCGTAGTCGAATTCTGCCGCACGCACGGCAGCTTCTGCCTGCAAAAGACCATATTCCAGGTCAGGAGAACCCAAGGTTGCCAGGATTTGTCCAGCTTCGACCACATTCCCTTTTTCAACAGTCACTTCCTCGATCTGGCCGGAAATAACGAAGCTCAGATGTGCTTCCTGTGCGGGGACAACCTCTGCAGAGGCTTGCACGATTCTAACTTCAAAGGAACCGGTTGGATCCAGTGCAATGGTGGGGATGGGTGTTACGGTGGCGGCGGGAGCACAACCCGCTATTGCGAGAACAAGCGCCAATACTGCAAGCGTTGTCCATTGGGTGGGCTTCATGCTATTACTCCGTCTGGATTTCGACTTCGGCACTCATGCCCCAGCGCAGGCCAGCGGGTTGCTGGTCCAATTCTATGGTCACTCTATAGGTTACATCGCCGCCCACGGTTTGGGATTGGCGATCGATGTCTACAACTTCGCCTTCAAAAGATTGGTCCAGAGCGTCGACGAAGACGCTGGCTGACTGTCCGATTTTTACGGCGGGAATGTCGCGTTCGCTTAAATCGGTAGTCTCAATACGCATATGACTCAGGTCAGCGATCACCATGATGACTTGCCCGGGATTGACGGTCTCGCCAGGAGCAACATCTACTGTGATGACTGTTCCGGGGGCAGGCGTTGTCAGCGTGGCTTGTTCCAATTGCGCTTTGAGCTGGTCAACCACAGCCTGGGCGCGATCTACTTCAGCCAAGGCTGCGTCGATTTGCTCATAGGCGTTACCCACGCCCACGCGCCGTAGATAACGGACCTGCGTCTCAGCGGTGACAACGCTGGCTTCAGCTTCGGCGATGCGGGCTTCGATGATGGTTGTATCGAGCGTGACCAGGGTCTGCCCGGCGGTGACAGTATCACCAACCGTTACTTCCACAGTTTCGACTCTGCCGATCAAGGGGAAGCTTAGATTGACCGAATCCACGGGGCGGATTTCGGCTGAGGCAATAACCATATTCCCCAAACCAGGAGCAGATGAACCTGAGTCCGGTGCGCTGGCGTCCAGTGCGAGGGTGGGAATTGGGGTAGGGGTGGCGGCCTGTCCGCAGGCTGTCAGCGCGAGAGTCAGCGCCAGAAATAAAATCCAGATTGTTTTCTTCATTCTTGATTCCTGTATTGTTGAGATGTTCTTGTAATCTTATGCATTCTTACTATCAGCAACTATCAAGCCGTCTTGCAGGGTGACAACCCGTTTGGCGTATTTGATGACGCGCGGGTCGTGGGTGGCAAAGACGAAGGTGGTACCAGTCTCTTCGTTGAGTTTTTGCATGATACCCATGACCTGTTCGCCATTCTCTGTGTCGAGGTTGGCAGTGGGTTCGTCGGCCAGGATCATCCTGGGATTGGTGGACAGGGCGCGCGCTACGGCCACGCGCTGCTGCTGGCCGCCGCTGAGCTGGTCGGGACGGTGGTGGGAATGATCGGTCATATCGACGGCTTCGAGCAATTCCATGACGCGCTTCTTTCGTTCAGCCGGGCTTTTGCCATTCAGCAGTAGCGGCATTTCCACGTTCTCGTAAGCTGTCAGGGTGGGGATGAGAGCGAAGAACTGGAAAACGAAACCGATGGTGCCTTTACGCAGGTCAGCACGCTGGTTGCGGCTGAGACCTGTGGTTTCTTTATCGTTGATGACCACCTGGCCGGAGGTAGGCTGGTCGAGACAGCCGATGAGCTGCAAGAGGGTGGTTTTCCCGGAACCGGATGGACCGACCAGGGCGGTGAATTCGCCACTTTCGATGGTCATGGTGACGCCATTCAGGGCGCGGGTCTCCACCTCGCCGATTTTATAGATGCGTGTGACGTCTGTCAAATTTGCGACTTCCATGATATTTCTCCTTTAATTGCTGCCGTGCAAGGCTTCGACCGGTTCCATGCGGGCAGCCAGCCGGGCCGGATAAAGAGAAGCGAGCAGGGTGATGATGAATGATGTTATGGTTAAGTTGATCGTGTCTTCCAAGGTCAGGTAGGTATAGATGCGGTAGCCAAGGTAAAAGCCGCTCAGGCCCAGGTCGCCAAAGTACATACCGACCTTAATGAAGTAGGCGGAAATGCCCCAGCCGAGCAGCAGGCCGAAGGCGAGTCCGCCCAGCGCCAGCAGACTGGCTTCAGTCAGGAACAGGGAGATGACCTGGCGTCCCTTCATGCCGATGGCGGTCAGGATGCCGATCTCGCGCGTGCGTTCGAAGACGGACATGACCAGCGTGTTGACGATCACGGTAGCCGTCACGCCGATCACGATCAGGTTTATGATCAAGAGGTAGGCGTTCGAGAAATCTTCCATCAGCACCAGGATCTCATTCAATTCCGACCAGGTTTTGACCTGGTAATTCGGGCTTTGCAGCGCGGCGGCGACCGCATCGGTCTGTTCACGGTCTTTCAACAGCGCGAAGATGAAACTGGCGCGGTTTTCTGCGCCGGAGAAGGTCTGCGCCTTGGCCAGCGGGAGCAGCACGATGCCCCTATCGTAGGTGCTTACGCCGGTGGTGAAGATACCGCGCACGATGAACACCTGTTCATCCACGGTGCCGTTGGACGTGTTCACCAGCAAGTTGAGCTGGTCGCCAACTTTCAAGCCCAGGTTTTCTGCCAGCGGGAGGCCGATCAAAATCCCTGTGCGGTCATCAGCGGTCGGGAATTCACCGTTTACCAGTCCCTGTCGATAGGGGTCGTTGGCGCTCGAGGCCGGGTCAACGCCCATAATCTGGACGCCGCTGGACTCATCCCGCACTGACACGATGCCGCTGGCGATCAGGCGCGGGGTGGCGACCTGGACCTGGTCCAGCGCTTCTATCTGCGCTGCGACCTGCTCCGGGTTTTGGATCAGGTATTCCCAGGCGACGCTGAGCTTGTCGGGGTCATAGTCCGCGGCGCGGATCTGGATGTGCCCGCTGTCGAGGCGCAGGGTGGATTCCATCGAACTGCGCATCTCGCCTTCGTAGAAAGCGGCGATGAACAGCAACAGAGCCAGCCCGATGGACAGGGCCAGCGCCGAAAGCACAGAGCGGCGGCGGTGGCGGCCCAGGTTGCGGTAAGCCATTTTGAGATAATTCAACATAAGATTTTCCTCCAAGACCTGACAGGTTTTCGCAAAGGACTTGTCAATATGCAACTTCGTCCACGCAAACCGGTTCGTTCATCAAATACCTAATAAAACCTGTCAGGTCTACTTGTTATACGTAATGCAATGCTTCAGCCGGTTCACGCCGGGCAGCTTCCCGAGCCGGATACAACGCTGCGATGGCGGCAATAATGGCCAGGGTCAAGGCGTGGTTGAGCACTTTCAGCGGCACGATTTCGGGGTAAATCTTGCCGGTGATCAGCGCGGTGTATTCGGTCAGGTCGGCAAACTGGCTGTAGTCGATGCCAACCATACCAAGTACCCCGGTCAGCGCCAGTCCCAGAACGGTGCCCAAGACAGCGCCCATGATGCCGATCAGGATGCCTTCCAGCAAGAACAGAAGCGTAATCTCACGTGGCTTCAATCCCAGCGCGCCGATGATACCGATCTCACGCGTACGCTCGAAGACGGCCATCATGAGCAGATTGAGGATGCCGATTGCAGCAACGCACAGCATAATGACACCAAAAACGCCCATCACGGAGGTTTTCATGTCCATGGTTTGTTTCAATTCGGGCATGCTGTTGACCCAGGTTTCCACCTCATAGCCGGGTTGCTCCTTGTTGATCTGAGCAACCACGCCGGGTTCCTGTCCGATCTGATCCAGCGAAACCACAATTTCGGTTACCTGTCCGCTCAAGCCAAAGAGGTTCTGGGCTTCGGCCAGGGACATATAAATCGTATTTTTCTCGACCGAAGGCACGCCTACATCGTAAATACCGACTACTGTCATTGTGCGTTGACGCGTCTGCTCGTACAGGGAACCGCCTGCCATGATGATGCGATCACCGACGGTGATGTCCATGGCGGTTGCCAGTCCCTGGCCGATGACGATCAGGTCGCCATCATCCGGATTCAGGTAGCGGCCGGCCGAGATGTTTTCTGCCACCGGGCTGATACGGGCCTCCTTGTCCGTTTCGACGCCGATGATCGAAACCGAGAAAGCGCCCTCACGGTTGGTAACCAATCCGTTGGTGACGATGCGTTTGGCCGCAACCACTGTGTTGGGATTCGCTTCCGCTGCCTGGACGATACCTTCCGGGTTTGCCAGTGGCAGCAAGGGTTTCTGCCCCGTTTTCTGGCTGTAGCCGGGCGCGTGGACTTGAATGTTGCCGCCCAGCAACTGAATGGCATTGCCGTAGATGGATTGTTCGAATCCCACGATGACGCCATCGAAGAGCACCAGCAGGGCCATGATGACGCCCATGGCAATGGCGATCAGCAATGTCCTGCGGCGCTGCCGCCAGACGTTACGCCAGGCGATTTTCAAGAGAGTTGTCACGTTTTT
>CAZLOC010000321.1:0-4668 GCA_964560935.1 uncultured Anaerolineaceae bacterium
TGGTTAACCTTAAAATTTGTTGACATTACATTCATATTGTGCGATAATATCGTTACCGGCAACGTTACCGGCAAAGATACCGAAACTATATGCACTAATATCTTTAACATGCCAACAAACAAACGCGCAGTGACCATCCAGGATGTTGCAAAGGCAGCAGGAGTATCTGTTTCCACTGTATCACGTGTATTAAACGCAAAAGTCGATGTGGCTAGCGACACCCAGGATCGCATCCTTGCGGTTATCGATGAGTTGGGATACACATCAAATTTGGCAGCGCGAAGTATGCGTAGTCGCAAAAACAATTTGATCGGACTTGTGGTGCCAGATATTGGGTTCCCATATTCTATTGAAATTACAAAGGGTATCAATCGGGCAATTGCGGAAACAAATTTCGACTTACTGATCTACACAACGGGGGATGTTCACAAGAACAATGCGGCTTCACATGAACAACATTATGTTTCCCTTCTAAACAATTCAATAACCGACGGGGTGATCATTGTGGCCTCCGCAGCAGCGGATTTTATTACAGATGCTCCAATCGTTTCAGTTGATCCACATGTAATCAATCCGAACTACCCATCTGTTCAAGGAACGAACTATCAGGGTGCCTTATGTGCTATGAATTATCTTTTGAGCCTGGGGCATCGGCGAATCGGTTTTATCTGTGGGCGGCCTGAAATAGGAAGCGCGATACGCCGGTTAAAAGGGTATAAGGATGCTCTTTTGAATGCGGGTATTGAAGTAGATGATGCACTGATTGCGCCTGGCGATTTTTCAACGGCAATCGGTCACAAATGCGCTCTCCAATTGCTCGCGCTAGATAATCCGCCTACTGCGATTTTTGCCGCCAATGATCAGTCAGCGATCGGTGTATATCAGGCTGCTGATGAACTGGGAATACGCATCCCGGATGAGCTGTCGGTAATAGGTTTTGACAATATACCTGAAGCCAAGTATCTGGGCCTTACCACGATCGATCAATTCTTGGCTGACATGGGCTATATTGCGATACAGATGCTTATCAAATTGATCAATACTGAGCTGCTTGAGGTGCAAGTTCACAAGATGTCCACAAAGCTTGTAGAACGTAGTTCCTGTAAAGCTCTAACGATGGTTGTTTAGATAACAACAGATGTTCTCTGAACGTTTTTCGCTTTCCGGCATCATTGTCGGAAAAATCTAAGAGGAAAGGAGGTGATTGATAATCCGAATTGAACGAAAAAGCAGGCCTTCTTTTCTGCCTTGACCCGATAGAGGGAAGATCTGCAATATTGTACGGAGATTTACTCCATACAAATAGTATAACCAATTCAAAAACGACATTGAAGGAGAAGAAACATGCGTAAGTCAGTCTTATTACTCTTAAGCTTGCTGGTAGTTTCCAGTATGCTTTTAGCAGCCTGCGGCGGTGCAGCTACGGAAGCTCCTGCACCTGAGCCTGCGGAACCCGCTGCACCTGCCGAAACTGCCGCGCCGGCCGAACCGGCTGAACCTGCCGCGGCTGAAAAAACCGTACTGAATGTATGGTCATTCACCAATGAAATCCGGACCATGGCGATTGCTTTTGAAGCTAAGCACCCCGATGTGGACGTTGTCTACACCATGATCCCCATGACCAACGGTGAATACCAGACAAAGCTGAAGGCCTCTATTGGCACTACGGAAGTTCCCGATGTGGTTGCTTTGGAAGCCGCCTTTGTGAAAGAATGGGTTGAGGCCGATTTCCTGGCTGATTTGAACGACCTGCTCCCCCTGACGGAAGAATTGAAGACCTACCCGTCTGTGGTTCAGGTAGGCACGTACGAGGGTGTAACGAAGGGTTTCTCTTACCAGGCTACCCCGGGCGCCTTCTTCTATCGCCGCAGCGTTGCAAAAGAATGCCTTGGCACTGAAGATCCTGCCGAAGTTCAGGCCATGGTCGCCGATATCGACAAATTCCTGGAAACCGCTGCCAAGATCAAAGAATGCAACCCAGATTACTTCACCGTCGGCACCTCTGCTGAATTGTTCAACCCCTTCCTGGCCAACCGCGCCCAGCCGTGGATCGTGGACGACACCCTGGTCATCGATCCCAATGTTGTTGAGTACATCAAGTTCGCCAAACTCATGCGCGACAACGGTTACGAATCACAGGCTCAGCAATGGAGCGAGGGCTGGTTCGCGGGCATGAATGACACATTGGCTGGCGCCGATGGCAAGGCTAAGAAAGTCTTCTGCTACTTCCTGCCCACCTGGGGCCTGCCTTACGTCTTGATCCCGAACTCCACATCCGACACTACCGACACTGGCGGCGACTGGGCCTTGATCAACGGACCTCTGGCCTATCAATGGGGCGGCACCTGGGTTGGCGCTATGGCAGACAGCCCGAATTTGGACCTGGCCAAGGAATTCATCACATTCGTTGCTCTGGATGAAGAGAACCTGACCAACTGGGCTACCGGCGTTTACACCAACGAATATCTGAAAGCCATTGATCCTGAAACCCCGGATGATCAAGCGCAGGCTCCTGGCGACTTTGTCTCCAGCCAGGTTGTGGTTGAGAAGATCACCAGCACCTTCGATGGTTCTGAACTATACGAATGGCTGGGTGGACAGAACAACTATGAAGCCTTTGGCCAAGCAGCGCCCAAGGTCAACGGCGCCCTGTTGACCGGTTCCGATGATGCCATCCAACGCGCGCTCGAAAGCCAGCGTGACCAGTATCTCTTGGGCGAAATCGATTGGACCACAATGTGGACTCAGTGGTTGGATTTGGTTCGAAACGAATTCCCCGATCTGATCCTTCCTACTGAGATTCCAGCAGAATAGTAACGTTCTAGCACGATATTGTGGGTCAGTGTATACTATAATACACTGACCCACCCCTGTTTTTCGAGCACCTTTCATAAACCGCGTGGATCCCAGCTTTTGAATTTTATAAGGAGGCATCATGAGCCTTGTCAATTTTAGAAGGAACTACTACGGGTACCTTTTTATTGCGCCGTTCGTCATTGGCTTTCTCATCTTTGGCTTATACCCGCTTTACAACACATTGGCGCTTAGTTTCACTGATTTCACCCTGATGTCGAGAACAGGCACTTTTATTGGATTGAAGAACTTTGAGCGTCTATTTGCCGACGATGTCTTCATGAAGGCCGTTCGCAACACCTGGCTGATCTGGATGCTGAACTTCATCCCCCAAATTGGCGTAGCTTTGTTGATATCGGTCTGGTTCACAAGTACTCGTCTGAGAATCAAAGCAGTAGGAGTATGGCGAGCATTATTCTTTTTGCCGAACCTGCTGATGCCGGCTGTGGTGGCGTCATTGTTCTTTGGCCTGTTCTCCTTCTACGGGCCTGTCAACCAGTTCATGGTCAGGGCTGGATTCCTGCAAGAGGCCATGCATTATTTACAGAACGCCACCATTACCCGTGGTCTGGTAATCTTCATCCAGTGGTGGATGTGGTTTGGGCAAACAGTGATTATCGTCATAGCAGGCATGACCTCGATCCCTATACCATTGTATGAAGCTGCCATGGTGGATGGCGCAACTTCTACGCAAATGTTCAGGCGCATCACTTTGCCCTTGTTAAAGCCCATTCTGATCTATATCTTTGTCACCTCGTTGGTCGGCGGCATGCAAATGTTCGACATCCCCTTCCTCTTGACAGATGGCAGAGGCTCGCCAAGCAGTTCGATTATGACCAACAATATCCTGATGTACATGAAGTTTGCCAGTAGCAAAGGACATATTGGCGCTGCATCCGCTGTTGGTGTGCTTGTTTTCATCATGACCTGCATTTGTGCGCTGGGTATTTTTTATTTATTGCGCGAAAAAGATAGCACAAGCAACAACAAACCAAAAAGCAGGTTATTTAACAATTTGAACCGAAAAAAGTGAAAAGAACAGAGAGAGGTAATAATCATGTTTGACAATTACAAATTTAATACAAATGTAATGCGTGTGCTCATATACGCTGTTCTCTTCATCTTGCTGGTTGTCACGATCGTGCCCATCTGGCTATTGCTCGTGAACGCAACCCGTTCTACAACAGAAATCCAGCAGGGCATCAGTATTCTGCCAAGCACGCACCTGGTAGAAAACTATAGAATCCTGCTAAGCAAGGGACTGAATATGCCGAGAGGCTTCGCGAACAGTCTGTTTGTGGCTGTTGCTTCGACCGTTATCACGGTTTACTTTTCCATGCTAACCGCGTATGCCATAGTCGTTTATGAATTCAAAGGAAAACAATTGTTTTCCAACTTCATCGTATTGCTGGTCATGATCCCCACGCAACTTTCAATTGTCGGTTTCTATCAGTACATGTCTAGGTTAGGGCTTACCGATAATTACGCCTCTCTTATTTTGCCGCTTATTGCTAATGCTGGCGGTGTATTCTTTGGCAAGCAATATCTTGAGTCGATGTTGATCCAGGATCTGATCGATGCAGCCAGGATCGATGGTGCCAGTGAATTAGGCATCTTTCACCTGATTATGATGCCTCTGGCAATTCCAGGCGCTGCCACCCTGGGCATCTTTGCGTTTGTGGCTTCCTGGAACAACTTCTTCAATGCGTTCATTTTGATTTCATCCATCAATAAATACACACTGCCGATGCTGGTGCAAACCCTGCGCGGTGATGTATATCGAACCGAATACGGCGCTATTTATTTAGGCCTTGC
>CAZLOC010000322.1:0-4635 GCA_964560935.1 uncultured Anaerolineaceae bacterium
GGAAATCGACATGACGCAGTAGATGGGCAAACTCCTGGTCCCGGGCATGCGGATAGCGGGTCATCGCCAGATGGTAGGCGTGGCCACGTGCATCGAAGATCTCGGCGTAACAGTCAAGCATCGAAGTTACACCGTCGCCCAACCAGGCAATCAGCTTTGGGTTCTCTTCCCACTTCTCGAGGCTCTGATAGCCTACATCGCCAAAAGCCGTTCCACGGAAAACCGAAAAACAGATCAATAGGCGGCCCTGATAAACTCACGCTAACCTCACTTCTCTTGACACACATGCATTCCCCTTGCGTCATCACCCGCCTCGCCGGCGGCCTTGGAAACCAACTATTCATGTATGCCTTCAACAAGGCCATCTCGGAACGCAACGGCGTTCCGATGAAACTGGATGTCGCGGGGGGATTCATGCGGGACCGGACTTACAAGCGAGCTTTTCTGCTCGACAGAATCCTCCCCCCGGTGCTCCAGGCCAGCCGCTGGGAAAGCCGGTTATTCCCCCTTGGACACACGCTCCGAAAGCTGGACCGCAAAATCAATGCCCTGCTGCCTTTGGGGCGCCGGTACTATATTCAGGAGCGTACCCTCGGCTTCGACCCCGAAATCTACAAGCTGAAGATTGTTCGCCCCACCGTTTTCAACGGTTATTGGCAGTCCCCCCGTTACTTCGACGACTTGAATCCAGACATGTCGGATCTCATCCATTTTCCAGAACAACTGACCTCCCCCTTGTTGGACGAGTCTAAAAGAATACAGTCTGCAAACGCCGTCTGCCTAGCGATCCGGCGTTACGAGGAAGTACCCAAGCCAAAGCACCATATCCTGACGAAAGAGTATTTCACGCAGGCCATGGACCGGATCGAACAATCCATCAACAATCCCCATTACTTTGTGTTCGCACAGGACATGAACTGGGCGCGAAACAACATTAAGAGTCGTCATCCCGTGACCTTCGCTGTTGAAAAGGATCCGCATGAAGGCGTCATCCAAGACTTGTTTTTGATGACTCGGTGCAATCACTTCATTATCTCGAACAGTTCTCTACATTGGTGGGCCGCATGGCTGAGTCGAGAGGCCGGAAAGGTTGTCGTTGCTCCACAGAGGGGCTGGCCTAACGCTGACATGCTGCCCGAAGAATGGATACGACTGCCATAGGCTACTGGCGAATTGGCCTTGTTTCCAAAATCAATCCTTGAAGAAGACGTCATTCAGCAATGAACACCAAGAAACTTTTTTTCGCTTTCTGCGTCACGCCCCGACTATGCTGTCGGAGCTAAATGAACTCAAAACGCAGGCGCGCCACTCCGCACACGCATTTGAGTTTGGCGAGCTCAATCCCTATCCGCATGAAAAAAAACAGCAGAGCGGAACTGCCAAGGGGCATTATTTCCACCAGGATCTTCTGGTCGCCCGGCGAATCCACGAGCGCAACCCTGACAGACACGTCGATGTCGGGTCAAGGATAGATGGCTTCGTTGCCCACGTTGCCTCTTACCGGACTATAGAAGTACTGGACATACGCCCGCTGGATTCAAAAATCCCAAACATTACGTTCAAGCAGGCCGACCTTATGTCACTGCCGACCGACATGTCGGGCTATTGCGATTCCCTTTCTTGCCTGCACGCAATTAAACATTTCGGCTTGGGAAGATATGGTGATCCGATCGATTTCGAAGGCCACATCAAGGGCTTGAATACCCTTCACGCCATTGTCAAACCAGGCGGAACCCTTTACCTGTCGTGCCCAATTGGTCCACAGCGCATCGAGTTCAATGCCCATCGTGTCTTTGATGTGAGTTATCTGAAATCGTTGTTTGAAGGAAAATTTAAACTTCTGAATTTTTCCTATGTGGATGATCAGGGCGACCTGCACGAAAACATCGACATTTCCCAGAAAAGGATAAATCAGAACTTCGGCTGTCGTTATGGATGTGGAATCTTTGAGCTCAGAAAGATTTGAACCTTGACATCACCAGCCCATGCCACGTCCCGCAATTCTGATTCAACTATTCTAGATGAATAGAGTCTTCGTGATCAGCCTAGACCATAGGCACGACCGCAGAAACGCCTTAACAGCAAGGATGCGCGAATTAGCGATCCCTTTCGAGATTTTTTCAGCGATAGACGGGAAGCTACTCACCAAAGCAGACCTCGATGCTTACGATGACTTTCTCATGAAGAGAAAAATACTTAGATCCTTATCCCCATCCGAAATTGGGTGTTATTTGAGCCATTTGGCAATTTGGCAGCACATCGTTGAAAACAATATTGATTCCGCAACCATTCTTGAAGACGATATAACCATAAGCGATGACTTCCCCACGATATTGGACGGGATCGTCCACATCCCCTTTAAGTGGGATCTAATAAGGCTATCAGGACTCGACCCAACACCCTCTCTGAAACTCTGCCAAATCTCGCCTGGGTACACACTTGACGTCCCTCTCGGAAAAGCCAACGGCGCCCAAGGGTATTCCATCAGTCGCCATGGTGCCATCAAATTAATCCAATACTCACAACCCATTCCTGGAACTGTCGACACTTCCTCTCTCGATTGTTATTTCGAAGTTGGACTTCTTGCGATGGATGTTCGGCCATACCCTATTCCGCGTTGATCAAAAGGGCCAGACAGAGCAGACACGCATCCTTGCCTATAGCATCAACTTTGCTGCAGATGTTCCTCCCGGCGCCGGCCTGGCCTATCCTATACGGGGAATTTTCGGAAGCTATAAAGGGTATTTCTCGACGATTCCCTATTACCTCAATGTGCAGAAATACCGTGATATCGAAAACCGTGATATTTGGGAATATCGTCTGAACCTCACGGAAACTCAATTGCGACAGTTTCTGATGCATGCGTGGGAGCTGGGGAATGCCTACTTTGACTATTTTTTCTTCAAGGAAAACTGCTCTTACCACATTCTGGCGCTGCTCGATTATGCCGATCCCAATCTGCATTTGACGGATGAGTTTCTGTTGTGGACTGTTCCGGCTGATACCGTCCGGTTGATTGTGTCAAAACCGGACCTGGTATCGCATATTACCTATCGTCCATCCCGCAGTACCGTCATCAAGCGCAAGCGAGAATTCATATCGACTGAAGAACGGGACTTGGCCCATCGAATCACGCAAGATCTCACAGAGCTTAACGCGCCGCTATTTGCTCGATTGAATCCTCCACGACAAGCCTTTGTCCTCGATCTCGCATCCGATTATCTGCGGTACCGAATTGACACGACCAATTCTCCGAAGCCGGAGTGGAAGGAACGGAACCGGGAAGTGCTGAAGACTCGGAGTCAACTCCGGATTCCATCTGAGGAGTTTGCCGTACGCCCTTTTGCGAAACAGCCTGAGCTTGGCCATAAAATGTTCAGAGCTGCCCTTGGGGGAGGCTGGCGAAACAACGATACCTTTGAGGAGGCGACTTTTCGGGGCGGATATCATGACTTGCTCGATCCGGAGATTGGGTATACGCCCGATGCTCAGATCGAGATGGCCTCCGTCACGGTCAGACATTACAACCGAGCGGACCAGACACGGGTAGAACGAGCTACGTTGCTAAAGCTTCTGTCACTCTCGCCTATCGATTCCGTGTTTCATGCACCATCCTGGAAGCTGAACATTGGGATGAACACCATCCGGCATAATGATTGTCGACTCTGCAGCAACGGTTTCTTCAATAGCGGAATCGGCGGGGCGAAGGAGTTGCGATTGCTAAAACGGGAGGTTCTGTTCGCGTTTGCTGAAGTGGAAGGCAACATCAGCGGAGCCTACGACGACATGCATCGAGTCGGAGGGGGAGGAACGGTTGGGATGCTGGCCGACATTACAGAGCACTGGAAGATGATGGCAACGGGGTCGTATTTGAAATTTCCATTGGGCGACAAGTCCGACGATTTTCGGTGGTATATTGGGTCTCGCCTGGCATTGGCTAGGAATTGGGCTGTGAGACTTGAGTACAACCATCGTGATCACGACAATGACGTCCTCTTCAGTGTGCAAGCATTCTTTTGATTCACTGAGTTGGGCAGGGTGAGTGCAGAGAGCTGACTCTTTCTTCTCTCAGGTTGATTCCGTTATGCTCATCCCGTGAGCTTCCTCGATCAATTCTTCGTCTATCATCCCGAACCATGGCAAGACCGAGATTGGGAACGGCAGAGTGGCTTACCGCTCGAAGATGTATGGTTTCAGACGTCTGACGGCGCCCGATTATTCGGTTGGTACGTTGAGGCAGCAGCCGATCGGCCCGTCATGCTCTGGTGCCATGGGAATGCGGGTAACATCATCAATCGCCTTGATAATCTCAGGCTTCTGCACCAGATCGGGCTGTCCGTGTTCCTGTTCGATTATCGCGGATATGGAAAGAGTCAGAATATTCGTCCCACGGAAAAAGGGCTCTACAGTGATGCCTATGCTGCATACGACTATCTTGCACAAATCAGGAAAATTCGCCCAGAACGAATCATCCTGTTCGGACGATCGTTGGGAGCCTCAGTGGCAGGCGAACTCGCAGCCCAACGGCCTGCTGCTGCCTTGATCCTGGAGTCGTCGTTCCCCTCCATCGAAACGGTTGCCAAAGTGCATTACGGCGGATTCCCGGCCCATTGGTTCCTTGGGGCAGAGTTTCGA
>CAZLOC010000323.1:0-1897 GCA_964560935.1 uncultured Anaerolineaceae bacterium
TTATTCAGCGCGCCGGCGGCAATCCAGTCGGTGATGATCTGTACTTGGGGCGGAGTCAACTTGGGGCCACGCTTGGGCATCTTCTGGTTGGTAACCAATTCTACTAACAGACTGTTCGCCACATCACCCGGCACGATGACCGGACCGTTGTCAGAACCAGCAAGAATCTCGTCATAGGCGCGCAGAAGCAGGCCTTCTTCGATGCGGTCACCACCGTGACAATTGACGCAGCGGCTTTCGATGATGGGTAACACGTCATTGGCGAAGCTGACGGCTGCAGCAGGCGCTTCTGCTGGAGCTTCGGTTGGGGCCTCTGCGGGCGCCTCGGCAGGAACCTCTGTCGGAGCAGGTTCGGCCATTTCAGTGGGGGCCCCCTGTGGGGATGATACAGGCTGTGGGTCCGCGTTTTGAGGCGCTTCAGTGACAACCGGTTCGGGGGCAGCTTGAGTCCCACATCCAGCCAAAACCAGGCTGGCAAGCAGGCTGAGGGTCAGAACGAGAATAGTTTTATTGTTAATCATTTTGTCTCCTAGATATTTTTAGAATCCGTAAAGAATGACGCCGCCCAGGAAGGCCAGGACAATGGCCAGGCCGAAACTAACGAAGTAGGCGGCAACGTACATCGCTTTTGATTTTTCGAACAAATCCGGGTTTTTCCAGCGTATAATGGCTGTGAGGGTGGTGACGAGCAAGAGCACTGTAGCCAGGGTAATCTTGAGTCCAGCGTTGGGTGCATCACCAACGTAATTGACCTGATTGTCGTACAGGCCGGTAATACCTGCGGCGAGGGTGCTGACCGTTGCCAGCGCGATGTTAGCAAAAGCAGCTTGCTCAAAAAAACTCTTGTTTTTCCAGAGGGCAAGCAAGATGAAAAACAACCCTGCACCGGTGAGCGCGATGGGGAAGTGCACCACCATCGGGTGGATGGGATGAACTTCTGTGATTGCATGAATGATACGGTTGATTAAGTCCATGAACATCTCCTTATGAAAGTCCGCCTTTACGGAATTCGATAATTTTCACCCGTTTGGTTAAGTTTTAGCTTAAAAAATAATGGTTTTTTTGTAAGAATCAAAACCGAAGACTACTACTACCAGCTTACCTCTTTTGACGGCTTTTGTTGCACTTGTGAGTTGAATCTAGGCCAGTATCCAAGCTGCCGGTTAGATCGGTAATTTAATGGTTACGATTAAGCCCTGCTCCGGGGCATTTTCAGCCCAAATCTGTCCGTTGTGTGCCTGTACGATGGACTTGGCAATTGCCAGTCCCAGGCCGGAACCGCCATTGTTTCGGTGACGGGCTGAATCAGTGCGATAGAAGCGCTCGAAGATGCGGTTGACATCCTCGCCTTCGATGCCAGGGCCACTATCCTGGATGGAGATTTCCACACCTTCTGGCACGCTTCGAGCAGACAGGTTGATGCGTCCGCCATCGGGCGTGTGCTGCAAGGCGTTATCGAGGATATTGGTCAGCACCTGGGTCATGCGACCGGGGTCAATGTTGAGCATTGAAATATCAGACGCAGCGTCTAATTGAATTTTTACGTTTTTCTGACTGGCAATATGTTGATAGGTTGCTTGCAAATCATTCAATAGTTTTTGCGGGGATACAGGCTGCGGATTGATGCTAAGTTCACCAGCATCCGCCAGTGACAGCATGCGCAAATCATCCACCAGATGCTCCAGGCGCAGCGCTTCTTCCCGGATGATCTCGAAATTCTCCCTGGTAGGTGGCAATACCCCGTCATGGACAGCGTCTGCATGGCCAAGAATTAGGCTGAGTGGTGTGCGCAATTCGTGGGCTATATCTGCGGTCATTTGCTTGCGGGCATCGGTGGAGCGTGCCAGGTCGGTGCTCATTTTGTTGAAGGATGCGGCCAGTTTGCCCATTTCATCTC
>CAZLOC010000323.1:1997-4632 GCA_964560935.1 uncultured Anaerolineaceae bacterium
CCAGCAACACGATGAGAACGATGCTGACGAGAGCAATACCGAGAAAGGCAAGCACCATCTTGAGCGTGATCGAGCGCATCATTTACTCTCTCCTGAAACGGTATCCAACGCCGTAGACGGTTTCGATATAACGCGGCGAGCGCGAATCCGATTCGATCTTGGCGCGCAGGTTCTTGATGTGGGTGTCGATGGTGCGCTCGTAGCCCTCGTAGCGGATGCCTTGCAGGATGTCGAGCAGGTCGAGGCGTGAGAAGACGCGACCGGGGCTGGCCAGCAAAGCCGCCAGCAGATCGAACTCCGAGGGCGTCAGGTCAACCGGTCTGCCTGCTACCGTTACCTCGCGCGTATCCCGGTCGAGGCAGATGTCTGCTACCTGCAGCGCTTTGGCCTGGGGCTCGCTCTTGCCTGCCCGTCGCAACACAGCCCGGACGCGCGCCACCAGTTCACGCGGCCTGAACGGTTTGGTGATGTAATCGTCCGCGCCCAGCTCGAGGCCGATCACGCGTTCGTCGTCGTCCACGCGGGCAGTGAGCAGGATGATGGGTGTATCCTGTTCCTTGCGATGCTCGCGCATGAACCCATAGCCGTCCATTTCAGGCATCATGAGATCGAGGATGATCAGATCGGGTTTTTCGCGACTGGCGATTGGCAGGGCCTCCCTGCCGTTGTCGGCCGAAACCACGCGATAGCCTTCCTGGGTGAGATAGCTCTCCACCAGGGAGACCAGGCGTTTTTCATCGTCAACGACCATGATTGTTTTTGACATATTTCCGTCTTTCTGAATTTCAGTATACCGAGTTGCAGGTCAATTGTATCTTCCCAAAAAGAGAGGGGAATTGGGGTTACCCCATTTTATTGAAAAGGTACAGTCAATTTGCATTCACGAGGCCGGTCGAAACCACGTCGCCGGCTTTCAAGCCGGATTTCACTTCGGCATATAGCTGGTCTTGCAGGCCGACCTCGACCGTGCGCAGGCTGAGTTCATCGTTTTCGACCACGAAGACTGTGTACTCGCCGGGAGAGGTCTCGTGCAGCGCGTCGACCGGCACCAGCACGGCATTTTCTACCCGCGCATGGATCACATCCACGCTGGCACTGGCGCCGATGGGCAGGTTGAGCTCGGCCAGGGTATTGTCCATTTGCACGATGCCCCTGATCGCGGAAGTGTTGCTGCTCTGGTAGAGTTCCGCATCCAACCGGGTAACTTCGCCGGTAAAAATCCTGTCTGGCAGGGTCTCGAATGTGATTTCCGCCTGGTTTCCAACAGCAACCAGGTCCCAGTCCGTTTCGTCCAGGTAGATTTCCACCACGAGCTGGCTCAGGTCGGCCATGACGATGATAGTTCCTGTTTCCATATCCGAGTCTGTGTCTGAATCTGAATCCGAATCTGAATCTGTACCAATTGTATTGCCCGTGGACACGCCCACGGACAGGATAGTCCCGGTGATTGGCGCGAAGATTTTTGTGCCGTCCAAAGTATCCTGGGCATTTTGGAGGTTGCGTTCGGCCTGTTGTAATTCAATGAGGGCATCGCTACTTGCGTCCTCCGGCATTGGTCCTCCTGTCAATATGTCATACAGATCCTTGCTCTCCTCTAATTGCGCCCGGGCATCGTCAATTGCGATGCGAGCCTGAAGGATCTCCAGGTCGGTTGGGACGGCGTAAATATCCTTGTCGTTTCTATCCTCTACGATCCGAAAAGTATCGGGCACGTATTCTTCATAGTATAGCTCCCAAGCATCTTTGAGCTTATCCTGCACAAAATCGAGGAAGGCTTCGGCCTTTGCCAGAGTCTGCTGTGCCTCTTCGTCTGAGGGAGACTTTTCCAAGTGAGTTCTTGCCTCCTTGAGAACCTGTTCACCCTCTTCGATCTCCGTTTCCCAATACAATACATCGGGACTGATCAGATACTCCAATTGGTACATGGCGGAATCCAGGTCGGCTTGCGCCTGCGCCAGTTGGTCTTGAGCGGAAGCAATGGCTGCGGGGGAGGTGAGTTCCAGATAGTTTTGTTTTGCCTGCGCGTAATTGGTTTGCGCCTCAGTGCTATCCACTTGGGCCAGGAGAGTTCCCGCTTCTACGAGATCGCCGGGCTTGACGAAGACAGCAGCCACCTGCCCACCTGTCTCAAAGCCGAGCTCGAGTTCTTCGGAAACAGCCAGGGTCCCGCTCCCGCTGGCTGAAATGAGCAACTCACCCTGTCGCACGGTAGCAGTCTGGGCAGCGGGCTCGGCAGTCCCCGCGGCAGCCCGCTGGGTCTGGATGGAGTATAGTGATCCGCCCGCCACGGCCAGGATAAGAACAACGGCCAGCAGGACTGCCCTGCCAGGATATTTTTTGAGGGAGGACAGCTTGCCTGCGAGCCCGGTGGTAACCGACTTGCTCATTGTTGTCATCGATTAAGAGCCAGCTTTCGACTCTATCAGTTTGATCACCGCTTCGACCAAGGACGTCGGCATGCGGTTGCCAAAGCCAGCGCCGCCCTCAGCGCGACGCGCTTGCGCGGTAGCAATTTGCTCAGGGTTGAGCCCCTGCCCGCCAAAACCCCCGCCAGGACCCTCGCCTCCACCGGGACCACCTCCCGGAGGGGCGCCACCGGGGACAAACCCGCCGCCCGGTCCCTGGCCTTGCCCGC
>CAZLOC010000324.1:0-4603 GCA_964560935.1 uncultured Anaerolineaceae bacterium
CGAACAGTGCGCGAGGCTGGCTCGCCGAAGCTGAACACGGCGCTCAAGCGGGCGACAGTGGTGGCGCAATTGTATGCCACGCGCGGTGTGCTCGTCTTGCCTGCTGACCTGCCGTTGATAACACGCGAGGACATCCTGGCGTTGATCGAACGCGCCAAGAAGCCGCCAGTGGTTGTGATTGCCCCCGACCGACATGAAGAGGGTACCAATGCGCTGTTGATCTGCCCGGCCGGCTTGATCGAATATGACTTTGGACCGGGCTCCTTTCAACGTCACTGCGAGCGGGCTCAACAGGCTGGGGCACGGCTGGAAGTGGTTACTCTGCCGTCTCTGGGCTTGGATCTGGACCTGCCGGAGGACCTTGAAATGGTTCTCAAGTTGGAAGGCCTGCAAGTTGAAGAACTATCTATTGCAGAGGAGACTGCCTGACCGACCACGGTACATTCATTCTACAAAAATTGTAAGATAGGTGGGACAGACTGTATGAAACGAAATATGAACTTCGATAAGGCCTTGGGGGTATTTCCACTAAAAAATAATCACACTATTAAATTGCCAGTTTTTTAGATGCTATAATAAATAGTGTAGTTGTTCACATACTTCTAGTCTACCCATAAAAGAGGTGTTCCATGGAGAAGAATGAAAGCTTCAATGCGCTCACAATGACAAAACATCAACTTCAGGCGGAACTTCTAAGGTGCGAGTATTGCGAGGAAAAGCCATGCAAAGAGGCTTGCCCGGTCAACTGCTCGCCTTTTGATTTCATCATGGCTGCGCGGGTGGGCAATCCATCTGATATAAAGCGTGCCGCTGGCGAGATCATGCGCAACAACCCCCTTGGCGGCGTCTGCGGTATGGTTTGTCCGGATACGTTGTGCATGGCAGCATGCACGCATAAAAAATTCGATGGGGCCATCAACATTCCTCGAGTTCAAGCTACAATTGTCCAAATGGCAAAGCAGCTGGGAGGCATCCCGAAATTTTCAACGTCAACTCCTAATGGGGAAAAAATTGCAGTCGTTGGCGGCGGGCCGGCCGGGCTCGGAGCAGCTGCTGCCCTGGCCCAGATGGGATATGCTGTGGACATATTCGAAGCCCGCGAGAAACTTGGCGGTATGTTGAACCTTATCCCCGACGACCGTCTGGATAAGAACGTAGTGGAGACAGATATCGAATTCCTGCTCTCCCTCGGCCAGATTAGGGCCAAAACCGGGACAAAGGTCGAGGACCCGAAGTCTCTACTAGGTCAAGGCTACGCTGCGGTCTGCGTCACGGTTGGGTTGTGGAAGCCCATCGAACTCGGCATAGAGAACGAGGACCTGGCGATTACCATGGCCGACCTGCTCTCCGACCCGCAGAAATACAACTTCGATGGGCGTGTAGCCGTGATCGGCGGCGGCGCGACCGCGGTGGACTGCGCCATCACCGCCAAAATGCGCGGCGCCAAACACGTTGGACTGTTCATGCTCGAAAAACTGTCCGAGATGCCGCTCACGAAGCGCGAACGGCAGGATTTGCTGGATTACGACATCGAGGTCAACGGGCGTATGCGCGTGACGCGCGTCCTCAAAGACGCCCAGGGATTGTGGGGGATCAAGACCCTGAAGGTCGAACTTCCTAACAGCCTGCCATTCAGCCCTGCCAACGTCCGCGACGTGGACGGGACCGATTGCCTGTGCGCCGATATCAATGCGGTCATCATCTCGATTGGGATGCGCTCCACTCTGTCGCGCGAACAGGCTGATGGTATTTTCTACGCAGGCGACATGCTGACCGGGCCGAAGACGGTCGTCGAGGCGGTGGCTTCTGGCAAAAATGTGGCGATTGAAATCGATGCTCACCTAAAACACCAGGAAAAACCATCGATAGAAAAAGTAACGAAATCTTACTACGCCCTACCCGGTTACAATCCGGTGCCGGTATCGCTCGAAACCGATTTCTTCGGGCGCTCGATCCGCTCGCCCTACCTGCTCTCGGCCTCCCCGGTCACTGATGGCCTGGAGCAAATGACAAAGGCGTATGAGGTGGGCTGGGCTGGCGGCATCATGAAGACCGCCTTTGACAATATCCCCATTCACATTCCGTCCGAGTACATGTTCACCTTTGATCCGTACACATACGGCAATTCCGATAATGTGTCTGGGCACCCGCTCGACCGCGTCTGCCGGGAGATCGAACAACTCATCAAGGAATGGCCTGACCGGCTGACCATCGGTTCCACAGGCGGACCGGTGACAGGCCACGATGAGTCTGATGCGAAGGGCTGGCAGTCCAACACCCGCAAGCTCGAAGCGGCCGGAGCCATGGCGATTGAATACTCCCTGTCGTGCCCTCAAGGCGGCGACGGCACCGAGGGCGACATCGTATCCCAAAATGCGGAACTTACCGCCAGGATCATCGATTGGATCATGCAGGTTGGCTCCCCGGATGTCCCGAAACTCTTCAAACTGACTGCGGCCGTGACATCCATCGTGCCCATCCTGCGGGCGATACGCAAGGTGCTCGAAAAATACCCGGGCAAGAAGGCCGGGATCACGCTCGCAAATTCATTCCCCACGTTAGCTTTCCGGCCGGCAACGAATGGCCACAAATGGGACGAGGGAGTTATCGTGGGCATGAGTGGCGAAGGCGTGACGCCCATCTCGTACCTGACGTTAGCTAAGGCGGTCCCAGAAGGGATAGAAATCTCCGGTAACGGCGGCCCGATGAACTATAAAGCCGCCATGGATTTTCTGGCCCTCGGCGTCAAGACAGTTCAATTCTGCACGATCGCGATGAAACACGGGATTGGGATCATCCATGACCTGGAATCTGGCACTGCATTTTACATGCAGGAGCAGGGCTTGCAATCCATGCGGGAATTGATAGGCATCGCTCAACCGCATCCGATCACGGACTTCATGGCTCTCTCGCCGGTGAAGAAAATCTCAAGCATCGACCAGGATCTGTGTGTCCTGTGTGGAAACTGCGCGCGCTGTCCGTACCTGGCAATCGAACTCGACGAACAGGGTCATTTCTGCACAGACCCGGCGCGTTGCATCGGCTGTTCGATTTGCGCACAGAAGTGCTTCGTCGGCGCCATTACCATGCGGGAACGCACCGCCGAAGAACTAGCGGTGTTACAAGAAAATTGAGATTTCATCTGTCATTGCGAGGGCGCTTTTCCCGCCCGTCCTGGCCGTCCGGGCCAGGGAAGCAATCTTCTCTTCGAGCAGGGGATTGCTTCGCTTCGCTCGCAATGACAGGATGCGAAAGGAATAACTCATGAAAACCAGATTTGAAAACGGTATCATCGTTACGCTCGGTAAAAACAACCGCGTCATCTGGAACGGGTCGGTTGTCACGGACGGGGAGAATATCGCGGCGGTCGGCGACGCGGCAGAATTGAAAAAGCGTTATCCCGAGGCCGAAGCCGTGGACTGCGCGGGCAAGATCGTCCTGCCCGGCTTCATCTGCGCCCACCATCATTTCTATTCCACCATGGCGCGCGGCATGGCTATCCCCGGAGAACCCGCCTCGAACTTCGTGGAAATTCTCGAGCGGTTATGGTGGAAGGTGGACAGAGCCATTGATGGCGAAGACATCACGCTCTCGGCGCAAATCCCCCTGATCGAATGTATCCGCAACGGGACGACCACCATCATCGACCACCACGCATCGCCATCTATGCGCGACGGTTCCCTCGACCTGATCGAGGCGGCTGTACGGGAGGCAGGCCTGCGCGCCTCGCTGTGCTACGAGGTCTCGGATCGCAACGCCAAAGGTGGTGGGGTTGCCGAAAACGAACGATTCATCAAGAAGGTCGGTCAGGGCGACGGCCAGATCGCGGCTATGATGGGCCTGCACGCCTCCTTCACACTATCCGACGAAACGGTGGAAACCTGCGTGGGCATGGCCAAGGATGCGGGCGTGGGCTGTCACATCCATGTGGCAGAGGACGCTGCCGACAGGCAGGATTCGCTCGAAAAATATAATATGCCAACCGTCGAGCGGCTGCACAGGCTGAACGTCACGGGCGAGAAATCCATCTTCGTTCACTGCGTCCACGTGGACGAATCCGAGATGGACACCATTGCCAACACGAAAACCATCGTCGTCCACAATCCCGAATCGAACATGAACAACGCGGTCGGCGTCACCAAGATCTTGAAAATGCTGCAAAAGGGCATTCTGGTCGGTCTCGGCACCGACGGCATGGCCTCCGATATGCTGTCCCAGATGCGCTGCGCCTACCTGCTTCACCGCCTCGACAACCGCGACCCGCGTGTGGCCTTCATGGAAGCGCCTCAATTGCTTCTTCAGAACAACGCAGATATCGTCGAACGTCAATTTGGGATCCGCGTGGGCGAATTGGCCGAAGGTCGTCCCGCCGACATGGCCATCCTCGATTACCAGCCTCCCACCCCGCTCGATAAAAATAACTTCCTGGGGCATCTGATCTTCGGCCTGACAGATGCAACCGTGGACACCACCGTCTGCCGTGGCCAGATATTGATGAAGAACAAGCAAATCCTCTCGATGGATGAAGAGCGTATCGCCGCCCAATCACGCGAACTTGCGCCACAGGTTTGGAAGCGGCTGCAATCGATGGCTTAGACGATGC
>CAZLOC010000325.1:0-1112 GCA_964560935.1 uncultured Anaerolineaceae bacterium
GGCTTCTACTGGCCCATCGTCAGCGCCGCCTACCATCCCTCCACCGCCCCGCTGCACGAACTGGACGCGTCCTTCAACAACACCGTCAAGCACGTGCAGTCCGAGACCGTGATGGGCGCAGAACTGGGACGCTACGCGGTCGAGATGGCGCGCGTCATCGCTGGCAACGAAGAGAACATGCGGAAACGCCCGCCGCTTTCGTTGCTGGTCTGTTGTATCGCCCCGCTCGGACAGGACAAGGAAGGCATGGAATCGGCCCTGCTGTTCGCCGAAGCTGGCCTGCCGGTCGGCTTTATGTCCATGGCCAACGTTGGCTCCACCGGGCCTGCTACCCTGGCTGGAACTGTTGTAGCCGGGGATGCCGAAATCGTCTCGGCGCTAGTGCTGATCCAGATGGCCTATCCCGGAGCGCCGGTTTTCCACTCTTTCATGCCGGGTGTCATGCACCCACGTACCGGAGCATATCTCAGTTCCACCCTGGAAAGCAGCCTGTTCTACTCTATTGGTGTGGAGATGGCGCACCATTGGGGCGTACCCACCCTGGCTGGGGTTTTTGGGACCGATGGCATGCTTCCCGGCTGGCAAACCGCTGCCGAGGCGGCTTCATCCTTAATGTTATGCGCACTGGCTGGCGCAGAGACCGGTTCCGGGCTAGGATTGGTCGAATCCTGCACATTGCTCTATCCAGAAGCTATCGTCGTCGACAGCGACATCTACCACCGCGTCCGCCTGGAAGCCGCCGGGCTGGACACGGGACGCGAGGCGCTGGCGCTGGACGTCATCAAGGAGGTTGGTCCGCGCGGGCTGTTCCTGAAGCACCGGCACACGCGGGAAAAGCTTCGGGAACGGATTTTCTCCGAGCTGACCGGGCAGGTAAACGGGTCCGGAAAGATGCGTGACCCCGTCGAAGTGGCGCGCGAAAAAGTCGAAACAATCATCCAGAACCATCATCCCCAGCCGCTGGAAGCATCCCAGCAGGCCGAACTGACCCGCATCCTGGCGGCAGCCGACCAGGAGATTGGAGGCAAGAATGTATGATGCGACTCTTCCTCCAGGAGCGGGTTGCTAACCCACCACATACCCTCCTGGCGCAAGAGCTTTTGGCGGACACA
>CAZLOC010000325.1:1212-4598 GCA_964560935.1 uncultured Anaerolineaceae bacterium
TGAGCGACCGTAGGGAGCGAAGAATCTCCTCTTTCAACAGGAATATCTTTGAAAACCTGGGATTCTTCGCCGCTTCGCGGCTCAGAATGACATCTAAAAGAATCTTAGCCAGAAAGGGTTCAAGGTTTCATATGGAAACCGACTTAAGAGTGCTATCAGATAACGAAATCGAACAAGTGCATGAGCGAACACTTTCGCTGCTTGCCACCACCGGCATCCGGGTGGATACGGAACGCGGACGCAAAATTCTAAAAAAAGCCGGGGCAGATGTAGACTACCAGAGCGACATCGTGCGCTTCCCTCGTTCCCTGGTGGAAGAATGCCTGCGCCTCGCGCCCCACGAATTCACCCTGGGCGGCAGGCGGCCCGGCTGGAGTTTCACCGTCAACCACAACGACTGTACGCTTCTGGCCGACGGGGCGGCTGTCCACGTTATGGACAGTCTGACCGGCGACCGGCATCCGGCCACCTTCGACGACTGGTTGAAAGCCACCCGCCTGATCGACGCACTGGACGAAGTCGGCATATACTGGTCGATGGTCGAGCCAACTTTTTTCCAGAAAACAGCAGCGGATGTCGTGCGCTACTGGCGAGAGACAATCACCAACTTCTCCAAGCACATCCAGGATTGCACCTACACCGTCGAAGAAACGCGCTGGATGCTGGAAGTGCTGGGAACAGTCTTCGGCGACAAGGATGAACTGCGCAAGCTCAACCCGTTCTCGTTCCTGCTGACGCCTGTCTCGCCGCTGGTGATCGAGGCCGAACACACCGATGCCTATCTGGAAACGATCGCATGGGGTGTCCCGGTCGCCATCATGCCCATGCCCATGATGGGCGGGACGGCCCCTGCCAGCCTGATCTCCACCCTGCTGCTTGCCAACTGCGAGACCCTGGCAACGCTGTGTTTGGTCCAGGCCGCATCACCAGGAACGCCCACGATCTACGCCGCCGCGCCGTCCATCATGGACCCGCTGACCGGGCGTTTCACTGGCTCGGAAGTGGAACACGGCCTGCTGGGCGCGGCGGTGACCGAGATTGCACGTTACTACGGCTTGCCTGTGGAAGCCTCCGCTGGCAGTTCCGGCCATTATATGCCCGGCATCCGCTCCAGCTACGAACGCGCCCTGAACTGGGCCATCTCCAGCCTGTCGTGGCCCGATCTGCTAGTCGGACCGGGGCAATTGGGCGGCTCGATGATCCTGAGCCTGGAGCAGTTGATGATCGACGTGGAAATCTATCGGCGCTGTGACCGCATCTCGGACGGGATCGACACCAGCGTAGAAGAATGGCTCGAAGTGGACCTGGCGGCTGTCGGTCACGGGGGCAATTTTCTCGGTCGCCGTTCGACGCGCGATGCCCTGCGCAGCGGGGAAGTATACGTCAGTGACTTCGACACGCGCGATTCTTATGAGTCCTGGTCCGCATCCGGCAAACCGTCCCTGCTCGAGGATTTGCACGAACTGATCCAGGAGACGTTAGACGCGCATGAAACGCTGCCGCTGGATGAGGATGTCGAGCGCGAGCTAACCGCCATCGAAGAGCGCGCCCGGCAGGGCAGCAAGGTAACGTAGTATGAAATTTCAAGGCCAGATCCTATCCGAAGCTGAAAAAGAACAAATTCATAAGGAGACGCTGCGCATCCTGTCGCAAGCGGGAGTGAAATATCACAGCCGGAAGGCGCTGGGATTGCTGGAAGCCAACGGCGCGCGCGTGGATCACGAGGCCAAAATAGCCTACATCCCTAAAGAACTGGTGGAACAGGCGTTATTGACTTCGCCAAAGTCGTTCATGCTGGGCGCGCGCAACCCGGTCCACAACTATTCCCTGCCCTCCCCTGTTTCGCGTTACGCCATGGACGGCACGGCTGCGTTTGCGCAGGATTTTCAGACCGGCCAGCGCCGTTACGGCACCGACAGAGACAACGAGCTTGCCATGCGCATCTTCCAGCACATGGATATGGGCATCATGGCCTGGCCCGCCGTGGCAGCCGAAGATAAACCGTCCCATGCGCGCCCGCTCTACGAATGGTTCACTACTTCAAAATTCTGCTCGAAGCACGTGCAACACGAACTACACAACGTCAAGCAGGCTTCATACCTAGCGGAGGGGCTGATCGCCATACTGGGGAGCGAAGAGGCGCTGGCACAGAGCAACGCCTACTCGTTCATCTATTGCCCGGTCTCACCGCTCGTTCATGACGGCCCGATGATGGATGCCTACCTGGAACTTGGCAGCCTGAACATCCCGGTCATGATGCTGCCCATGCCGGTTCCCGGTAGCACCGGCCCGGCCAGCCTGTTCGGCAACCTGTGCCTCGCCAACGCCGAGGCGCTCTCCTCCATCATCGTCTACCAGTTGGCGCACCCCGGCCGGCCGATGATCTACAGCAGCGCTACTGGTACAATCGACTTTCGGAACGGAGCCTACACCGCCGGGACACCGGAAATGGGGTTGATGTCTGGCGCACTGGCCGAAATGGGACGCCACTACGCTCTTCCCGCGACTTCGGCCGGCTGCACCGCCGACGCACGCGAGCCCGGCCCTCAGGCGGTCCTGGAGAAGTTTGTCACCTCCATCGCGCCGGTCCTGGCAGGCTCGGACGTGATCGTCGGGTTCGGCGAATTGGAAGGCGACCAGACCCTCGTCCTGGAGCAGATCGTGGTCGACAATGAGATCGCCCACTTGTGCGAGCGCGTCTTCCAAGGCATCGACTCGAGCCCGGAAAAAGTCCTGACCGATGACATCCTGCAGGTCGGGCCGGGCGGCCACTTCCTGGCACGTAAATCCACGCGGAAATTATCCCGCTCCGACGAGTTCTACCTGCCCAGCCTGCTCGACCGCAATACGTTGGAGGCCTGGCAGGCGCTGGGCAGGCCGGACCTGTACAGCAACGCGCGCCAGAAAGTGGAAGAGCTTTTGGCTGCCCCGCCGGAAGACCCGCTACCGGACGATGTTTGCGGGAAGCTGGATGAAATTTTAGAAAGAGCTGATAGAGAGTTGAAGGTAAACTCTTAACCCAAACACGGTATTTAATGTCACCCTGAGGGAGCGTTCGTTGCGACCGAAGGGTCTCCTGTGCAATAAGGAGATTCTTCGCTCCCGGAGTTTACCCTGAGCTTGTCGAAGGGGTCGCTCACATCGTCCCGATGTCCTTCGGGAGAATGACACGAATTCTATTTTTACATAGATACAAAGGAGAATCATCATGTCAGAAGAACTCTTCAAACAAATGGCCCAGAGCATCCTCGACGGCGAAGAAGAGGTAGCCGCCGAACTGGCCCAAAAGGCGTTGGAGGCGGGCATCGACCCGTTACAGGCCATCACCGAAGGCTACATGCCCGGCGTCAACGAAGTCGGCGACAGCTTCGCCTGCGGGCAGGCCT
>CAZLOC010000326.1:0-4553 GCA_964560935.1 uncultured Anaerolineaceae bacterium
GATTTCCGGTGTCCAGTCCGGGTACTGGTTCTCTGCTCCGCAGGCCGAGAGTAAAAATGCTATGGTTAGAATGGCAAATGAAATTGTTGTCACCCTGAGCAACGCGAAGGGTCTCCCGTACTGCGCGCGGGGATTCTTCGCCCTTACGGGCTCAGAATGACAAATATTATTCAACATTTCCCACCAGCCCTAACTCCGGTGTAATCACGCGCATGGCCAGGATGACGTTGCCCACGTGCTCCCACAAGTCAACGCCAAACTCGGCAGCGGATTCCTCGATCTCGTCCCGGTTGGCGCCGGCGGCAAAGGCCTTGTCCTTCCATTTCTTCTTGACCGATTTGACTTCCAGGTCCAGCAGCGAGCGGGAGGGGCGCACCAGCGCGACGGCGGTCACCAGGCCGGCGATCTCGTCGCAGGCATACAACGCTTTACGGCGCAGGGTGTCGCGCGGCACGCCGGTATCCACGCCGTGACTCAAAATATCCTGAATGAGTTCCTCGTCCAATCCGCGCTCACGCAGGATGGGCGCGCCCTTGTGCGGATGCTCGTCGAGGGTGGGATGGATCTCCCAGTCGAAATCGTGCAGCAGACCGAGCAGGCCCCAGGTCGCTATATCTTCGCCGAATTTCTCAGCGTAGAAACGCATGGCGGCTTCGACACAGAACATGTGCTTGACAAGGTTTTCGTTTTTGACATATTCACGCACAATGGCAAGGGCTTCATCACGGGTCATAATACTCCTCACTTGTAAGCATCTTTGCGTTGCCGTATTCGAATAATTTCAATAATCAACTTCTTTTCGAAAATATCATACAAGATACGATAATCCCCAACGCGAACGCGATAAGTATGCTCAAACCCGGCCAGTTTTCTAACGCCTTGTGGATAAGGGTTATCAGCTAACCCTTTAATTATGGCAACAACCCGGGGAATCATCTTGCGTGGCAATTTTTCAAGCTCTTTCGCCGCAGATGATTTGATCTCAATCCGGTAAGAGACCATCTTTTTTCAGTTTTGCAACAACTTCTTCAAAGGGAATGGTTGGCTCATCGCGCCTTTCAAGCAAAGCAGCCATATCACCAATGTCTTCAAGCAACTCTTCGAATTCCTCAATCGGAAGAATAACGGCTGTCTTCTCGCCGCTTTCGTCCGTTACATACTTCAACTGCATTTCACCAATTTTGCGTGGCATGATTTACTCCGCTCAAATTATACATCGTGTTCTGTCATGAAACTGGGAAAATCGGTTCTGGCTCGCCCAGCACGGGCAGCGGCTTCTTGAAGTATACATCCCAGATTGCGCCCACGGTGGCGAACAGTTCGCGAGTGTTCCAATACAAGCGTGACCGTTTAAGATAGTAAAAATTATTCGCTCCCACGCCCGTTGCCTTGACACCCAAAGCGTTACAGGTAAACAAAGCGCGTGGCAAATGGAAATCCTGGGTGACCAGGATCGCCGATTCTACGCCAAAGATGGCTCGGGCGCGATAACAGGTATCGTACGTGCGGCGGCCAGCGTAATCGAGCACGATCGCTTCATCCGGGACGCCGAGGCTGAGGGCGTGTTGCCGCATGGCTTCCGGCTCGTTGTAGTTCTCGTAGCGGTTGTCGCCGCTCATCAGCAGTTTTTCGACTTTGCCATCGAAGTACAGTTGGGTTGCGGTTTCCACACGGTCGCGCAGTACGACGGTGGGAGAACCGTCGCGACGCAGGCCAGCACCGAAGACGATTGCCACCCGTTCGGGTGAAACGTTTTCTACAGAAAAGGTTCGGAAGACAGCATAGATCGAGGTGATAATGCGGGGCAGGAAAAGGACCAGCAGGCCGAGCAGGATAAGGGTCCGTATGACGCGCCAGGTCCATTTGAGAAAAGTTTTCCACATAGGCGGGAATTCTACTATAAAGCCAGCAACCCGTTCAAGTGTCCGAACGGGTTGCTCAGGGTGTTTTTTGAAAACCGGTTAGATAGTCTTTTCGCGCAGCACAGAGGAGATGTAGTCCATGCTGGCAACGACGACTGCAATGGCTAACATCTGTGCGCTTGCACCGCGGTAGTTGAGCAGGTTGATGTTCTGCTGCAGCAGGAAGCCGATACCGCCGCCACCCACGAAGCCGATGATGGTGGACATACGCACGTTGATATCCCAGCGGTACATGGTGTAGGAGATATAGGGTGGGACGATCTGTGGCACAACCGCGTATATGATGGTTTGTAAGCGATTAGCGCCGGTGGCCTCGATCGCTTCCAGAGGGCCAGTCATAATGCTCTCGACCTGCTCAGAGTACAGCTTCGCCAAGCTGACGATGGTATGCAAGCCCAACGCCAGCGCGCCGGCAAATGGGCCGATCCCGACGGCGATCACGAAGACGATG
Source organism: uncultured Anaerolineaceae bacterium (assembly GCA_964560935.1). GTDB lineage: Bacteria > Chloroflexota > Anaerolineae > Anaerolineales > Villigracilaceae > JAABUE01. Next base: position 2,374 of record CAZLOC010000326.1, read on the forward strand.
GCCATCACCAGCGCTTCCACTGAACGCAGACCATTGAGAAAACTACGGGTAATGTAATAGATTACCATTCCTATTGGCAGGGCATCTTTGGCTTTGGTGAAGATCGCCAACAAAAGACCTAACGTTCCGCCAACGGCCAGGGGAATCCACAGGGTGTACATCGGTTGGCCAAGCTGGTACAGCCATTCTACCAATTGCCCAAGCAAGCCCAGTACCGTGGCCCCAGCCACAGTAGCCAGGATTATGTTGAGGATTTTTAGCCCGCTGTCCGGTAATTTTTCTGAACTCCGCAGCCCAAGGCGACCGAGGAAACTGCTCAACGCACCGCCAACAGCTAAAGCGCCCAGGGCCGGGGTGATGATGGCAACAATGTCGCCAACCTGGAACAGGAAGTATCCAAGAAAACCAAACGATCCCAGGGAAGTCGTCAGCGTTTCTCCGGTGCTCATTGTTAAGCTGGCCAGTTGGAATAATCCATAGAAGCCAATAAGCACTGTCAGTAACAGCGTGGCCATGCGAACTATTCGAACTTGCGTACTTGGGGTGGTTGTTTCCACTTGCGGTAAGGCCCAACGCAACCCAAGTGAGATTAGAATCGGAGATATAACAACGCTCACCAGATTGATCCAAATATTCGAGCCTACGGAAGCGCTCAAATCCCCGACCCACCTGACGACCATAAAGCCAAACAAAATACCGATTGGCCAGCCCAGAATGGACAACGCAATGCTGGTGAGCGGGCTTTTGACCGGCATCATCAGGTTGCGAGCGGCAATAAAGCTCAACGGGATAGCGAGCAGGGTGCCGAAGATTGTTGCCAGCAGGGCCATGAAGACGGTTTCGACAATCTTGGCCCAGGTGTCGTGGGCGGTCTGGGTTAAGTGGGGTGACCCAATGTTGCGACGAAGCGTGGCGCGGATAAACTGCACCTCATCGCTGGCCCGATTAGGGAGTTCCATGTTGACGATGAAATGCCCATCAGCGTCTGTTTCTGCATTTTCACGCCCCAATGATACCGTGTTGTCAGGGTCGCTGCCGGGGATAAAGCGTAGCGGGCCAGTGGTGTTGGGGGCGAAATTAAACCCTTCCACCTGGATGGTGTCACCTTCGTTGGCGCAGGCAGGTGTCAGCACCAGATACGGTTCAAGCCCGCTAGGTTCTGGTGTGGCGGGTAAAGTTCCATCTGCAGGGCATGGGAGAAAAACAGGGGTATTAACAATCTCTACTTCCTGCTCATATTCCAACAGGTCTGGTTTTGCCAGCGCACGCATCACTCGGATCAAGCTTTCCTGGCGCGTTTCGCTGCGCAGTTCTTCAAGATTCACTCTGGTAATTTGAAAGCCGTATGCAAAGATCACCATGGATAAAAGAGCGATCAGACCAACGCGCAAAGATTTCCAGGGAGATGCTTTTTTATTGTTTTTCATGAATGCACCGTCCTATCCAATCCGCTCTGCATCGCGGCCGTAAATGTCTTTAAATTTCTCATCGTCAATGTCTTTGGGGTTCCCCTCGAATACCAATTTACCTTCGTTCAAAGCCACTGCCCGATCTGCGTAACGATGGACAAGATCCAGGAAGTGTAGGCTGCACAGCACGGTTACTCCATCATTTTTATTGATGTCTTCGAGGTGACTCATGATGCTGTGCGCAAGAACCGGATCGAGGCTTGCGACTGGTTCATCCGCCAGAATCATTTCAGGGTCTTGCATCAGGGCACGGGCAATTCCCACACGCTGCTGTTGACCGCCGCTCAATTCGTCTGCACGTTGATAAGCTTTTTCTGCAATGCCTACCCGGTTCATCTTTTGAATAGCCTTCTCAATATCTTCTTTTGGGAAACGGTTCATCAAACTCCAGGCCGGGTTGACATAACCCAAGCGTCCGGCGAGCACATTGGTGATAACTTTGGAGCGGTGAACCAGGTTGAAGTGTTGGAAAACCATCCCAATCTTGCGACGGATGCGGCGCATTTCTTCTTGCGATGCAGCGGTGATATCTTCACCGTTCCAGAGAATCTGTCCATCCGTGGGTTCGATCAGGCGGTTGATGCAACGCAGCAATGTGGACTTGCCTGAGCCGCTCAGGCCGATGACGGCCAGGAATTGGTTATCTGGCACTTCAAAGCTGACATTATCAAGCGCCTTGACGCCGCCTTCATAAATTTTGGTCAGGTTTTT
>CAZLOC010000327.1:0-4551 GCA_964560935.1 uncultured Anaerolineaceae bacterium
TCAATGCGCGCCTGATCGACGCGGCCATTGTGGCCGACCATCTCATCCTGGCGGCGGCCAATCTGGGACTGGGAACCTGCTGGGTCGCAGAGTTCAACGTGGAAGCCGCGCGCAGTGTTTTGGGACTGCCCGATGAAGCAGAGCCGGTCATCTTTACGCCGCTCGGTTATCCGGCCGACCAGCCCGGTCCAAAGACCCGTAAATCCCTGAGCGAATTGGTGCGCTACGAACACTGGTGACAATGTAACTTGCTGTCTCCCGAGATAATGCACTTGCAGAACACGGAAGACCAAGCGCAATCGAACGAAGGATGCGCCCGGCTGCTGCTGGAGCGCCTGGAGCACATCTAGGCCGATTCGGTTCTGGCGAATAAGGCCAGCGGTTTCAAGGGCGCGTTGATCCGCTGCAACGGAAGTAGAATGATATACTCAGAATGACATGGCCCCCTATTATTCCGACACCCATCCCAAAATGGAAGCCTTGCAAATCGAACTATTGCGGCAGGCAAGCCCAACGCGCAAAATGCACATGCTTGCGCAACTCAATGCGTCCGCTCGCATGTTGGCAATGATGGGTCTGCGTTCACGCTATCCGCAAGCCAGTGAAGCCGAACTACGTTATAAATTGGCAAGCTTGTTACTAGGAGAAGAAACAGCGCGCAAAGTGTATGGGGATTTAATCAATGCAAAATGAGCCTTCGTGATTATTTGCAAAAATGGGCAAAAGAATTGAAGGTGGAAGACCTGCTCGAGCGTGCACTCGAAGAAGCATGAAGAACATGGAAGATCAAGCGCTGTCGAACGAAGGACTTGCCCAGGTGCTGGAGCACCTGGAGCATATCTCGGCGGAGAAATCATGATTCACATACTCAAAGAACCTGCCACGCCATTGCAAGTTCAGGAAATGCTTCAAGAATATGAAACCATGATCAAAATCGTCGTGGATATTCGGAAACACCTCCTTTCGGGCGGCGGAGAGATGCACGCTGATTGTGAAGCTGTGTTACTGGATGATGGTAGCGAACAGGATGACTTGTGGGGCGCAAACTGGTATCCAAATGAACAACGCATTGAATTTGAATCCCTGATTAACATTCGCCCACGCTTGGGAAATCGAAGCATCGTCATTCAAGATGAAAATCTCCGCAGGCAAGTCGAATCAGTAACACGCGAAATTCTCGAAGGCATCAAATGAAGGACAAACAAAAACTCCGCGAACGGTTTTTGCGCGATCCCCTTCCCCGCCGCCTGGGTGGACTGGCTGCCACACTTGGGCGCATTTCATCCTCAGCGCGTAATTCAACCGAACCCAATGTAGTATCCAATCTCTTGGATGAAGCCAAACATCTCATTGAATGGACAGCCGCAGAAACAGACCCCGAAACTGCCGCTGAACTCGTGCAAATGCAAACGATGATTGCACTCTGGCAACGCGCATGGAATGAAGCCAGTCAGAATCCCAAACAGCGCCTTTTGCTCTCTGTGCAGGCAAAAGATTGGTCGGATAAGGCAGTGGAGTTTTCGGGATTGCTTTGAAATCAGACTTCAGCGGCTGACATCAAGCCAGGGCTTCAATCGCCTCCCCCTTCGACTTACCCTTCCCCCTGCGGGGACTGCGCGGGTACAGGCGGGTACGATGTCGTTGCGCTTCTCTCAGGGAGGATGATACACTTGCAGAATATGGAAGATCAAGCGCTACCGAACCAACAACTCATCCGGCTGCTGCTGGAGCGCCTGGAGCACATCTCGGCTGATTCGGTGTTGGCGCATAAGGCCAGCGGGGTCAGGGGCGCGTTGATCCGCTGCGTCGAGGTCAAGAATGCTACACAGGGCGATCACCTGGGCATATTGATCGAACAAGGCTTTTCCATCCTGGAGGCCGCGGCAAAAGAACGAAGCAAATAGGTACAAAAATCCCCTCCAACATGCCTATGTTGAAGGGGATTTTTATTTTACTTCTCTGCGATGGTGATACTCTCGATTGCATCACCCACAAAATTGGGGTTCTGCCCCGGGTCGCGCAGGCGGATGTCCATGACCACATCCATGCCCTCGATCACCTGGCCGAAAATGGTGTGCAGACCGTCCAGCCAGGGCGTGGGAGCGTACGTGATGAAGAATTGGCTGCCATTCGTGTTCGGCCCGGAATTAGCCATGGCGAGGATACCGGCCTTATCGAAACTCAGGTCATTCGGTTCATCTGCGAACCGATACCCGGGATCGCCGCCACCCGTGCCGGTCGGGTCGCCGCCCTGGGCCATGAAGTCAGGCAACACCCGGTGGAAGGTGGTGCCATCGTAATAGCCTTCGCGCGCCAGGAAGACAAAATTGTTGACCGTGATGGGCGCTTTATCCGGGTAAAGCTGGATGACAACCTCGCCACCCTTCGCCATTTTGAGGGTGGCAAAATAATCCTTGCTCACATCGATGCTCATGGGCGGCGGGGCAGCGTACTGCCTGGCCCTCACAGCCGGTGCGTCTACAACGTCATCGCCTTCCCCTGCTCCTCCGGGGAAAGCCAGCCAGGCGATCAGGGCCACAGCCGCCAGGATCACCCCAATGGCTGCAAACTGCATACCCTCCATTTTGCGCGCAGGGCGCTTTTTGTTCGTTGTTGTACGTTTCCTGTTTGACATCTCTATTTCTCCATAATACATCGTTGGTCGAGTAGGCGGCGCTTTTTCCGCCGTATCGAGACCAATCTAGCAAAAAAATTCTTGAATGCAGTGGTCTCGATACATCTCTCGAAAACCACTCGGGACTACTCGACCACCGATTCCAAGTTGAAAATTAAAAATGACAGGTGGTTCGTTGCATCTCCCAAATTATAAATCAGGAATGTTACAATGAAACATCACAACAGGAGTCAATATGAAATCATCTCGCCTGCGCGGTCGCTATTTCCGCATCCTGACCTTCTTCGCGGGCGTTATCGCCCGTTTCATCCTCTGGGAAATCATCATCCGTTATCTGGGGCTGCGCGGTTGGGTACGGCGCACGCGTAAAGAGCGCTTCCGCCGCGAGGCCGTCCGCTTCCGCGCGCTGGCTATCCGCATGGGGGGTGTGATGATCAAGGTCGGCCAGTTCCTGTCTTCACGCCTGGACGTGCTGCCGCCTGAAGTGACGGACGAACTGGCCAATTTGCAGGATGAAGTCCCGGCGGAAGATTTCGAAGACATCCGCGCGCTGGCCGAAGCCGAGCTAGGCGCTCCTATAGCGGAGATCTTCGCCAGCTTCGACCCGGAGCCGCTGGCAGCCGCATCGCTCGGCCAGGTGCACCGGGCCAAGCTAAAGGTCCAGAAAGATGCGGACTTTCGCGACGTAGTCGTCAAAGTGCAACGTCCGCATATCGCCTCGATCGTGGACGTGGACCTGTCTGCGCTCCGCCGGGTGGGGTCCTGGCTGATGCGTTACCGCCCCATCCGCAAACATGCAGATGTCCCTGCCCTGCTGAAAGAGTTTTCGATCACCTTGTACGAAGAGATCGATTATTTCAAGGAAGCCGATAACGCCGAAACGTTTTACCAGAATTTCGAAGCCGACCCGGATGTGCACGTACCGCGCGTGGTACGCGCCTTGAGCACTTTGCGTGTGCTGACGTTGGAAGATGTGTACGCCATCAAGATCACGGATTATGCTGGCATCACCGCCGCCGGGATCGACCGGGGCGAAGTGGCAGAACGCTTGCTGGGCACCTACCTGCAACAGATCTTCGAGGACGGCTTCGTACACGCCGACCCGCATCCGGGCAATTTATTCATCACCCCCCTGCCGGGCGATGATGGCGGGCCCGTGAAATGGCAGTTGACCTTCGTGGACTTCGGCATGGTGGCGCGCGTGCCCGACTCGATACGGGACAGCCTGCGCGAAATGGTCATTGCGGTGGGCACGCGCGACTCGTCACGTTTAGTAAAAGCCTACCAGATGCTGGACATGCTGCTGCCCGGCGCGGACCTGAAGCTGATCGAGCAGGCCGAGGCGCAGGTCTTCGACCGCTTCTGGGGCATGTCCATGCAGGAACTGCGCAGCATCGATCCGCAAGAAATCCGCGAGTTTGCGCACCAGTACCGCGACCTGATGTTGAGCATGCCCTTCCAGGTGCCACAGAATTTGATCTACCTGGCGCGCACGGTCGCCATCCTTTCGGGCATGTGCACCGGCCTGGACCCGGACTTCAACCTGTGGGGACAATTGGCGCCCTTTGCGCGCAAGCTGGTCGAAGAAGAGACCGCCTCCGGCCTGGATTACTGGCTGGACCAACTGGGCCAAATGCTGCAAACCCTGCTGGCGCTGCCGGGCCAGGCCAGCCGCGCCCTGTCCCAGGCCGAGGGCAGCGGACTGCTGGTTCAGTCGCCGCAGGTCAGCCGCGAAGTACGTTCCCTGACCCGCTCGGTAGACCGGTTGACAGGGGGCATCCTCTTCGCTGCGCTGTTGATTGGCGGGATCATGCTGGTCAATGCCGGGAATAGCGCCTTCGGCGGCGGTTTGTTAGGCGCATCCGGGTTGGCGCTGCTATGGATTTTGTTTGGAAATAAGGGGAAATAAAACGAAT
>CAZLOC010000328.1:0-4539 GCA_964560935.1 uncultured Anaerolineaceae bacterium
CTGTCGAAACCGGCCTTGACCGGTGTGTAATCCGCCTGCCAGTAGAACGCAGTTTTGACCTGGCCGTTCTCCAACACTGCATATTGCCCCGGCAGGAGCTTGTTAACTCCTTGATATAGGCTGCGCGGCGCAGGAATGGTGTGAAAGTAGAGGTAGTCGTAGATCGCCTGAGGGTCGACGTTGCGGCCGACAGCCGGGTGTGCCGCAACACTTTGCGCGCTGCTGCCGAACACCAGTTGTCCTTCGCGGTGGGCAAAGCAGAGGCGCTCTGCCCCTACGCGGTCCAGGGCCAGAAAGGCCATGTTCTTCGAGGGTTCTAGCACGGCGAAGGCAAAATTGCCGTGCATGTACAACGGCAGCCTTGTGCCAAAGCGTATCCAGCCCTGGGCTAAGGCAGCGGCGCCACTCTTGTCGCACGCGATTGAAGACAACTCTTCATCCAGAAACTTTGGACGGCCATACAGCGCCGCTGCGAATCCATTCTCGACGTGAGTGTCGGCCTTGCCGAAACGCGAGCACCCCGCCACTCCAAGCGCGTGACTCACTTGTTCACAACCCTGGGTTGCGTGCGAGAGTTGTGCGGCATGCTTCATGCTGTTGATCAGGCCTTGGGGGTGGGCTGAATGGCCCAGCCAGCCGAAAATTCCATCCATGTCGTGATTGGTCGAGTTCGTGTTTCGTGGAAACTGAGTGTGTGGTCTGATGCCCTGCTGCTCGGATTATCCCTTGAAACGAATGAATGTTTTGCGTGAACGGAGCGAGTGAGTAAGATCGAGAAGATTTCTTGAAGAAAAATTTTTACTCTTCGCGGCGGGCCTCCCGGCGGCCTTCAGGACTTCGATGGGTTCGGTTCGTTTCCGTGTGGTAGGTGATGACGGCGTCTGCTCTATTTGATAAGTGTTTTGATAAAGATTTTCTGAACAGTTGTCCCTAACTACCACGATTAATCCTCGGTTCGATTAATCCGGAACCCATCAAAACCATAGCTAAGTAAAGATCATGATCCATTTTTTGCTGCATTTCAGCAACGACCCCAAATCCTCCCCGTTGGTTGCGGCTCTTGACGAGAGAGGGACTGAATACCGTGTGATATCAAAAAGAATCTTGTTGAGGTACAAGCGCCGGTTGTGGCTGATTTTCATTGGGTGGCCAAAGCTCGGTATTTTTGCGCTCAGATCAGCATGGAGTTCATTAATGAGGTCGAAGCCCTACCCTGATGCGGTGGTTGTTGGCTCTCATCTTGAAGCAGCTGTTTTCGCGTTTGGGCGTCTATTGATTTTGCGTAGAAGACCTGCAATATTTTTATTGGGCTTTATATACACAGGACGTAAAAGCAAGCTATTGGAAAAGCTGCGCCGTGCTTATTTTCGGTGGCTGTTTTCAATAATCGAAGGCGTTATTTGCCACTCGTTGCTTGAGATTACGCGATATGAAAAACTTTTCGGAGCGGTGCAGGGGAAATTTATTTATGTTCCCTATGGACTACATATCCACGGGTATGAAAAATTTGCGGTTGACCAACTCGCTTTAACCAACAATCAGCCCTATACATTCAGCGCGGGCAGGTCAGGGCGCGACTATAAAACGCTATTCAAGGTTTTTAATGAAAGCAAACGGAATTTACATGTCATTTGTGATTCTGAAGCCGCCCTGTCTGAGTGTGAAGCCACTGACAATATAACCGTTCTGAGAAATTGCTATGACGCTTGTTATGTTAATGAATTGAAAAACGCTTTGATTGTGGTTGTACCGCTCTCGGTGGATGATATTTCTGCCGGTCAGATGGTTCTTCTGCAGGCAATGGCTTATTCCAAGCCATTGATCGTCACAAGGACTAGTACGATTGAAGAATATCTGGAGGATGGTGTTAACGCCATCCTCGTTCCGCCTGGTGATGCTGTTGCGCTTGACAGGGCGATCGAGTCTATCTATCTAAATCCGTCCCTCGCAGAAAATCTAGCCAAGAGTGCATTCGATACCTACCAAAGAAAACACAGCATGAAAGTGTTTGTGAATAGCATAGTCACGGAGGTTGAGGCACGTTTGCCATTATTGACTGATTAATTATTGTTGGCGGAAGTGACTTTTGAGTTGTGGGATGTTAATAAAGACGTCGTGGTTATGTTGACAAAGCATGCGTTCAGAAGGATTGTCACTGTCTAGCGAGTATGTCTTTCAGTATTGATCTTGCGCCATCGGTGTAACGCCAGTAACGACCAGTAATGGCTAATCGGCCAACATAAAGGATGCGCTTGAATCTGGATGCGGGAAGACATTGTCTTTTTTCTTCAAAATTCAATGCCAATTGCAGATGATGCAGCCTTTGCCCGTCAGGGTTTGTGTTGGTTTCGACGAGACGGTCGGCTACTTGGCGGATTCGAGCGTAACGCTTTGTGTCACGGTAGCTACTTGCAGCGCTTGCCACTTGAGAAGTGATCGATTCGGGGCGCATGCCGCATTGATTTGAGTCGTGTTGACGGTACATTACAAGCGGTTCATCGATGATACCTAGTCCATTTTTAGCTGCGGCAAGGATTGCCAGCCATTCATCATGGAGCCAGTTTCTCGGGAACGGAAGCGCGATCTGCAACAGTTCCCTGCGAAAAGCGACCGTGGCGCCTGTTACGACATTGCGTCGCAATAGTATTTCGAAACCTCTTTGCCCGGTCAATGCACGTCTCTGCCTGTTAGTCATGCGCACGGTTTGGAATTGAGACTTGCCGATTTCGTTCAGGCTTGCGTCGACCAAGCGCGCATCACTGAACACCAGAAGCGAGTTCGGGTGGCGTTCGAACTCCTTGAGGATGCGTTCAACCTTGCTCGGCACCCAGACATCATCTTGATCTGATAAAAAGATAATGTCGCCGGTGCAGGCTGAAACAGCACGGGCGAAGTTTTGCGTAATCCCCAATCGCGATCCGGTCAGTGTTTTTAGCACAGGCCTACCGGATGGGAGATTTCCAACAGTCTCTCTCACCTTATCCAGGGTCGCATCCGATGAGCCATCGTCGGACACGATGATTTCGTCAACGGCTCTCGACTGCCCAAGAATAGAGCGAAGCTGCTCCTCAACGTATCGATCGCCATTGTATGTACACATGGCGACTGACAGTTTCGGGGCTTTGCCAGCCCCACTCCTTTTGGCGTAACAGGGTTGCCTGTTCGTGGTGAGCTTCTCGGGAGTCATCGCCTAACCCAAAATCTTGCTTTTTCAAGAAGATAGGACTCAGGACCTTGTGGCTTACCCATCACTAGCCAAAGCAGGGTAATTGCCGAAATATAGCTGACGAGTCCTGTGGAGATTTTAAGAAACAACATCGCATTCGATGATGCCGCAACACTATTCACTGCGGCGATTGCCAGCGCCATGATTGCGGTCCCAATCAATGGCCTTGACACAGATAACAACACATCAGACAAACGCAGCCCATGAATGGCATGCAACAGGACATAGGTGAAGTAAAAAAGCCCGGCCATTGTGACTGCTAGCCGCAACCATGCAATCTGCAGCGCACCGAAACCCTGGAACAGAAAAACGCCGACAACGAATAGGATTACTTGTAGCCACACGCTTATCACCAGGACGCGCATATGCCCCAATGTCATCAGAACATAGCCTCCGCTGGTGACGAACGCCCCAATTACGTTGACCAGAACAAGAACCTGTATGAATGGCACTGCGGAATCCCATTTATCTCCCAGTAGCAAATGCACTGCCTCAGTTGCCACAAGCGCCAGCCCGACTGCTGCAGGTATGGCGACCAGCATCTGTACTCCCTGCGCAAGCAGGAACATTCTTTTCAGTTCCTGAAGGTTGTCTTTCACGTGAACGAATGCGGGAAATAGCACCCGATTCAGTGGTGCAAGCAACTCGGTGGTGGGCATGACCGATATTTCGTTTGCCACGCTGTATGCCCCCATCACCTCTGCAGACTCGCGTCGTCCAACGATGAATCTGTGTAAGTTATTTGATGCAAAGCTCCCAATCGAGTTGACCAGCATCCATTGCGAAACCTTGAAGATGTCACGCATTTTCTTGAAACTTAGTCGAGGTCGCATTGGGTGGATCGCATAGCTCAACAACACCGTGCCTGCTGTCCCAATGAGTGATCCGGCCACAAGCGCCCAGTAATTCTTCATGAGCAATGCGGAAGTTATGGTGGCCACGAATCCAATCATCCGCTTAAGGAATGTGAAGTAAAAATCACGGCCGAAGCGCATCTCCTTTTGGAATGTGACTATTCCAATGTTTTCAAAGCTGCGTAGAAAAGGGGCAAATGCGAGGAAATACAAGACGGACTCGACCCTGGCGTCCCCAAAATAGTTGGCAGCGAACGGGGCTGCCATGAATATAAGCGCTGACGTCAACCCCGACTGGATGAGGCGAAGTGTCCAGGCTGAATCGTAGTGGTCTTGTGTGGGATGAGCATTCTGGATCAGCGCAACATTCACGCCAAGGTCCAACAATATGTCGACAAGCCCGAGAACCAGCATGGCCATGGCGATGAGACCAAAGTCATCCGGTGCTAGCAGGCGCGC
>CAZLOC010000329.1:0-4530 GCA_964560935.1 uncultured Anaerolineaceae bacterium
TCACGTATGTGTTCATCCCGCCGGAATAGGCCAGGACGACTTTCTTGACTTGCGGTTTTGGGTTCATCATTTCTCCTTGTTTTCTTTGTCTCTCCCTCACCCCCGCCCTCTCCCCGCAGGGAGAGGGGGCTGCAAGGGAAATAAAAACAGCCCTCCGAGAAGGAGGGCGGTTTGGGCTAACTCAGGTATGTGTCAGGGCACCGTATCGTTCAGTTCGTCATCCAAAACAAAGCTCCCGGCCTTCTCGGTGAGAAGTCGGCAGCGGACGACGGGAGCGAGGCAGTGCAAAGAGACTGTGCATATTAGGCGCTATTCTACCACCTGAGCGAAATGTGTCAATAGCGGACTCAGATATTCATCGTCCGACGACCGAGTTTCGGATGCGGGCAGGCGCTTGGACTTGGCCTCAAAGACGAATGATTGTGCAGAATGGTCCATGTTGGGGGTGTTGTGACATTTATGGAAAATGTGTCAATCTGATTTTTACTCTGCAGGATACTCCTCGCACACGATCTCGATAAACCTTTTTGCAAGGAAAGACTGCGTTCTTTCGACGTGCGTAGCCGCCGCAATTTTACGTTGTGGCGCAGCATCACTGAGAGCGCGGTAGGAGATCTGTTCAGAAGTGTCACTGAGCGCCAGCGCCTGCGGAACGAGCGACACACCCAACCCAAGCGAAACACAATTCTGTACAGTCGTAAGCTGTGATGTGTGGCAGACAATTTGGACGTTCAAATCCTGCTGGTAACAAAAGGATTGCACCTGTTCGCCCAAACAATGCACTTCGCTAAGTGCGATAAAGGGGAAGTCATCCAATTCCTTGACGTGGAGCGAAGCGCGGCTGAGGATGTCATGCCCACGCGAAGATGCGACCAGCAGAGGCTCCGAAAGTAATTCCTGGGTCTGGATCAGTTTGTTGTGGATCGGCAGACTGGTGATCCCCACATCCAGCTTGCCATCGATGATGTCTCGCACCAGGACCTCGGTCAGGTCTTCATGCACGGATAAGGTTGCCAGTGGAAAGTCCCGGCTGAAGCGTTTGATCACGCGCGGCAATACAAAAGGGGCAATGGTGGGAATAAAGCCTACCGACAGCACCCCGCGTCCATCTTCTATATCCTCATTCAAACCCTGTTTGATTTCCTGGAGTTCCGCCAGGATCGAATTGGCACGTGGTAGCAGCATGCGCCCGGCATCGGTCAATACCACCCGGCGGGGTAAGCGGTCGAACAAAGGCTCGCCCAGTTCCTGCTCGAGCTTCATGACTTGCTGGCTGAGTGACGGCTGTGCAACGTTGCAGCGCTCGGCTGCCCGGGTGAAACTGCCGGTCTCTGCCACGGCAACAAAGTAGGTCAATTGGTGGATTTCCATAGATTCCTTTTTAGAATTTCTAACCGATCTGTTGGTTTCGACACCGCACTTCACCAAACGCAGTGCGGCGCAAGTGTACGGCGGAAACCCACCGCCTACTCAACCAACGGCTTGTTTTTGTATAGTCTGAAACTATAGTACATATAGACATCTTATATTTTACATCTATACATAAAAATTGTACAATGTAATTGTCTACTCAAGTTATATACCAATAAAAGGAGTTTCAAATGGCTGAGAAAAAGAAACTGACTACCGCTCATGGACAACCTGTTGGCGATAATCAGAATTCATTGACTGCAGGTGCGCGGGGCCCCCTGCTGATGCAAGATTACCAACTGCTCGAAAAGATGGCCACTTTCAACCGCGAGCGTGTTCCCGAACGTGTGGTGCACGCCAAAGGTTCCGGCGCTTTTGGGACCTTCAAAGTAACCAACGATATTACAAAATACTCCAAGGCAGCAGTCTTTTCCAAAGTCGGCAAGGAAACGCCCGTTCTGCTGCGTTTTTCCACCGTAGCTGGGGAGCGCGGCGCTGCAGATGCCGAGCGCGATGTGCGCGGTTTCGCCATCAAGTTCTACACCGAAGAAGGCAACTGGGATATGGTCGGGAACAACACCCCGGTCTTCTTCGTCCGTGACCCCTACAAATTCAGCGACTTCATCCACACCCAGAAACGTGATCCAAAAACCAATATGCGTTCCAACACCGCCATGTGGGATTTCTGGTCGCTCTCGCCCGAGAGCCTGCACCAGGTGACCATCCTGTTCAGTGACCGCGGCCTGCCCACCAATTTCCGCCACGTCAACGGCTTTGGCAGTCACACCTACAGCTTTATCAACGCCAAGAACGAACGCTTCTGGGTCAAGTTCCATTTTAAGGTCGTGCAGGGCATCGAGACGTGGACAAATGCAGAAGCCGAAAAAGTGGTCGGCAAAGACCGCGAAAGCTCGCAACGCGACCTGTTCGAATCCATCGCGCGCGGCGAATTCCCCCAATGGAAGTTCAGCGTGCAAATCATGCCCGAGGCTGAAGCCGAGACCTACCATATCAATCCCTTCGACCTGACCAAGGTCTGGCCGCACGCCGACTATCCGCTGATCGAAGTCGGCGTCCTAGAACTGAACCGCAACCCGGAAAACTACTTTGCGGAAATCGAACAGGCTGCCTTCGAGCCATCCAATATCGTGCCCGGCATCAGCTTCTCGCCCGATAAGATGCTGCAAGCCCGTATCATGTCCTATGCGGATGCGCACCGCTACCGCATTGGCGTGAATTACGCCTCCCTGCCGGTCAACAAGCCGCACACGGAAGTCAACACCTACCACCGCGACGGCAATATGCGTTCCGACGGCAACTTCGGCGGCGCGGTCAACTACGAACCGAACAGCGTGGGCGGCCCGGTGGAAGACAAGAAATTCCTCGAACCCCCGCTCAAGGTTTCGGGCGATGCTGACCGCTATGATCCCCGCGAGGGCGCGGACGATTACGCCCAACCCGGCGCTTTATTCCGCCTGATGAACGCCAACCAGAAAGAACAACTTTTCAGCAATTTCGCCGAGGCCATGCAGGGTGTGCCCGAGCGGATCGTTGCCCGCCAACTGGTCCACTTCTACAAAGCTAATCCAGATTATGGACGTGGTGTAGCCGCCAAACTGGGCGTGGACATGGAACGCTTCGCTCCCTGGGCCGATCTCTCCCTAGCAGAATTGATCGAAAAGACCTCCGAAGAAGGTTATTCTGCTCCAGAATTGGCCCAAGCCTGATCAAAGCAAAGAAACACAAAAAGAGAGCGAGCCGTTTGGTTCGCTCTTTCAATATGTGTAGGAATAATGCTTACTTCTTGTTAGCAGAACGATTCCTCGCCATTCAATGCGCCCACGCCACGCATGATGGCAAGCCATCATTTTTCCCGCAAGAACAGAGTTGGTTATTTAGAACCTTTATTCGCATCTTCCTAATCGTCATCAAACTTTATTTGTTTAGAAATATCATTTACGCTTTGCTTGTGCTTTCTTAATTGCTCTTGCTCGCGTTCATTGGCTTTTTGTCTACGCTCAATGAACTCATTATAGGCTTTATTGGTTTCTTGAACGCATAGAATCAAGGTATCTCTATGGTAATCTTTGACTTCTTCTATTGTAGTGCCATCTAAAACCACTGTATCTCCAATTACTGAAGCAATTCTTGGACGGTGCATCGATGTGAAACGGGGCGGATGATCCCAAAAATGAATAAATAATTCTGCCCATTCATGTGGTGGATGCTTTGACAAACGGAAAGGGATTCTGTAGAGCGCACTTCCGCGAGTGCCATCATTTCGAGGAGTTCCAACTTGGTCAAAAATTATGCCAATAATATGAATTGGTTCAAAATCAGAAGAATTTGAAACTTTTGTAATGCTTGGTGCAATGCTGTAGGTGGTTTCATCAGCTTTTATGGTTCCAATGGGAGGAGCTTTTTCTCTCGTCCCTAAAAGCGTGGCTAGCAAATCACCATAATGTTTTCGCTGATAAGGTGAAGACGATAAATCTAAATAATATTTTCCTGCCAACCAGCTTGGTGCGGAATCGCTCCAAGATTGCTGCCTTAATATTGGAATAAACTTACGTTGATTACGGGTACTCATAACTTCGGCAGTCATTATGTCGCCCTCATAACCCACTCCTCCTTGACGATTATCTGACCGCTCTTTGTATTTATGCGTACAAATAATCAAAACATAGTCGCTTTCGCGAACTGCTCGCTCCATAAATTCTGGGAGTTGGTCTCCAGGAACTAAATGCCATTGGTCAAGAGTCACATCAATTCCATCGCTCCTGAGGCGAGTGGCTAACTCACGAACCCAATTTTTATGGTCATCGTTATCCCAAGAATATGAAATAAATACTTTTGTCATATTGAAAACTTCCCTCTGCTTTCAGAGAAAATGTCTAACCACTCTTCTGCAGATATGTTCCGATTGACAAACTTTAGATAAATTATACGTACCTGTATCCCAAAAAACAACCATCTAACGCACAAATCGCTTATACGACCCCAGCACCCGCAGCATGAGCGCATACTCGCCCAGGTGGTCGAGCGCGCGCCGGGCCTGCGCTTCGTGCGCTGCGCCAAGAAAATCAATGTAGAACAGGTACTCCCAGGGTACCCCCGTCA
>CAZLOC010000330.1:0-4519 GCA_964560935.1 uncultured Anaerolineaceae bacterium
ATATACGTGGGGATGATCAGTGTTCGGCCTGGGGGCGCATCAGACATTCCATAGGTTGCCGGTGGAAAGCATGAAATAATCAGGATAACTCCGCTGGCAAGCACCAGGAGCAGGTCGGATGTCGCAAGTCGTTTGTTTGCAGTTTTGAATCCAATGATCGCGCACAGGAAAAAAATTCCTAAAAAGCCAGCAATGGCTTCAAAAGTTGAAAACAATCCCACAATATACACAACTAGGCTTTTGAAGGAAATATCCAAGATTCCAAAAATGTCTGGATGAGGAGGGAAATAAGCTTCGCGAAAGGCATTGCCGGGTGCAAATATGATAACAAGGAAAGATAAAGCAGAACCTAAGAAGCCAGAAGACAAATAGAGAAACTCAAAGCTTTTAAATTGATAACGATAAATTGCAATGAATGCAATGGCGCTGATTCCAAAGATCACAAGTTGTAACGCGCTATACGTTTCGCTAAAGCCCCCTATGCCAATTGCCAGTAGAAAACTGAGCAAATACCAGAGAAAATACAATTTCTTATTCTGATAGTTGAGGTTCTTGATTGCAATAAAGGCGCCAATGTAGAGTGTGCCTAAAATCAGTGGTGGGACAACCGAGCGCATTCCTTGCCCCCAATAAAGCGATTGTCGAACATGAGGGGTAAAGTTAAGGGTCAGAAACAGCACGCTTGCCGCAAGCAGACTTGCGATAAGCGCCTTATTTTTATCGAGAGAGAAAATTATGTTGAAAGTAATCCCGAGGCTTACCAACCAAATCCCTATCACAAGAGGCGTCACAAACGGTACGATGTTTGGCCCCAGGATCCCAAAAATACTATCAAGCATACTGGCCGAATATCTGCCACTCCATGTGAGATACCAGTACCAGGTTGCTCTTAGAATTCCAAGGCGATTTGCCTGAAACGCAGAACAATAGTCATCTCCCAGGAAGCGGCTAAATGAGCCAAGATAGGCATGTAAAATGAGGGGAACTGTCAAAATTAGTATAATGATTTTGGAAGACCAAACGCGTTTCACTTTAGACATAAAGCCTCAAGAGCAACAAATTTGTGTCATTATAATGTAGAGAGCGTTCGGTAATTCAAAACAACTCTTTCCTTCATGTCATTCTGAGCCGCGTAGCGGCGAAGCCCGCCCTGAGCCGGGCCGAAGGGAATCTCAGGTTCTTATGGAGAAATTCGGCTAAAAGGCGAGATTCTTCGCTCCCAGAGTTTACCCTGAGCCTGTCGAAGGGGTCGCTCAGAATGACATCTGAATTGTGGCGCTTGTCTTGCAACTCCATTTTGGAAATTGAATAATTTCCGAACGCTCTAAATGTAATGTAAAATTGAAAGATGGTAAGTGGGTTAAATGTACCTCAAAGTATTGAGAGGATAGAATGGATACGTTAGATGCAATTCACACTCGCCAATCTGTTGGCAAAGTGAAACCCGACCCGGTACCACGAGAAACGATCGAAAAACTGTTGTCTGCTGCGGTGCAGGCGCCCAATCATTATAAAGTCCGTCCCTGGCGTTTTGTTGTGTTGACCGGGGCGGGCCGCGAGAAGTTGGGGGAGGTCTTGGCTTCATCCTTGAAGGAGAAGCAGCCCAAATTCCCGCCTGAAGCCTTTGACAAAGAGAGAGGCAGACCTTTGCGCGCGCCAGTCGTTATCGCTGTAGGCGTGGATAAACCCGTAGAAGCAAAGGTTGACCAAGTTGAAAATATTTGTGCGGCGGCAGCTGCAGTGGAAAACTTGTTAATCGCTGCGCACGCTCAGGGCTTGGGAGCCAAATGGCGTACGGGCAATCCGGCCAACGACCCCAGAGTCAAACAATTCCTGGGATTCGAACCGGATCATCACTTGATCGCGTTTTTATATATCGGCTATCCCGAATTCGATCTTGAACCTGTTGAACGCCCTTCATTCGAAGACCGGACAGTTTGGATGGAGTGACACATTACCTTTCAGCGACTCTGTACCCCGTTGCTCTGAGCGCCTCTTTCGCAGCCTCAACCTGCTCCCGTTTCACCAGGATGTAATCCGTATCGAAAGTGGACAGCGCGAAGATCGAAACCTTTGCCTCGGCCAATGCGCTGGCGATCCCCGCCAATATGCCAACTTGACCGAATTCCAGCGGCCCCTCAACCTTGAAGCAGGCCCAGCCCGTATCGGACTCATCGCTCTCGATCTCGACCGAATCAGGCAACACTAGCGACGTCTCATCGTCCGTGCGCATGATAGCAAAAAAGGGACTGTGCAAAGCTGATGTGGGAGTTTCCGCTTCCGGTTCCAGGCGGTGGAGGGTGAATGTCTGCTCGAGCAGGGTCAGAGATAGCATACTGTAACCGATTATAACAACACAAGCCACTCACCAAAAGCACCAGGGCAATCGCATCTAATTTATGCTCAAATTACCTTTAGAAGCTTGTTTTTCCTGCATAAAAGCCTTCCAAAGCCGGCCATCCTGTACCAGTCACCTTCCCCTCACCCCGATGATGGCATTTTTTGCCAGGACGACTTCCCCCTCTCCCGCCGGGAGAGGGCAGGGTGAGGGCTTTTTACTGCGATATTATCAATTTTGGTCAAAAAATGACCAGACCATCAAATTTAGATGCGATTGCCCTACCAAAAGCACTCGCTCGCAATGACGCCATAAAAAGCTTTAGACAGCGAGAGCAATTTACGGACAGGTATCAAACGCTCTCGATCACTTTTTGCAGCTTGGCTTTGACTTGTCCCGCTATCTCACCCAGCGAGTCGTTTTCCACAGCCTGCATGGACGCGACTGGATCAATGGCTGAAATGATGGTTTTGCCGCTTTCGCCTTCTTGCACAACCACGTTGCAGGGCAACATCAGCCCGATGTGTGGTTCTGCTTGTAGCGCTTGATGTGCAAACGGCGGATTACAGGCTCCCAGAATGCGGTAATTGCGGAAGTCTACATCCAGTTTCTTTTTGAGCGTGGCCTTGACGTCGATCTCGGTCAACACACCAAAGCCTTCTTTCTTAAGTTCTTCTGTTACGCGGATAATTGCATCGTCGAAGTTCAAATCGATTTCTTTTACATAGTAGTATGACATATTGACTCCTGCAGAAATTTCCTTTTCTTTTTGATGCTTGCGTTTGAATTTTGTTACATTGTTTCTGCCCTGAATTGACAGGCCATTAAATTTACCTTATAACTGAATGCATCAGACTCATTCTAACCCGGAGGTGGATTGTGCAAGCTCTTTTTCTATTATCTGAAGGTGGCGGCGGCCCTGACACCAGCCTGTCATGGCTGTTGTGGGTTGCGCTGGGATTCTTTTTCTTAATGGTCGTCGTCGGTTGGCTGGCCAGCCGCAATAAGGGGAGCAAGCCCGAGGTCCGGCATGAGGCGCACAAGGATAAAAAGCCCGCAGATGACCTGACGGTGCTGGAAGGCATCGGTCCGAAAGTCGCAAAAGTCCTGAATGAAGCTGGCATTACGTCATTTGCCGACCTCGCCCATGCGGATGCTGTCAAGGTCCAGGAGAGGCTGAATGTGGCTGGTATGCAGATGATGAACCCGGAAGGCTGGATCGAGCAGGCCAAACTGGCAGCCGAAGGCGATACGGAAGGCCTGGCGAAACTTCAGGATGAACTAAAGAGTGGCCGCAGAGCCAAATAAGACACTGATGTTACGCACCGTCCCGAAGGTTTGGGCACGATGCAAGCCTGGATTACGGGAACCCCTCGGCAACGTTTCGACAAGCTCAACGCAGCGGCTCAGGACAACGCCTTCGGGACGTTCTGCGTAGTGAGTAAGACAGTCTAACAATGAAAAAAGAGTCCAGTAGCTCATCTACTGGACTCTTTTTTGTGCTTCGCACCATCCTAGAACCGCAGATACCTGGCAATGGCCATGCCAACCGTAGCCAGGATGAGAAAGGCGGCGTTCAACATGCCGCCAATCGCCAGCGCTTTTCCGAGGCTTTGCAGGCGGGAAGCCTGCTCGGGGGAGGGCAACTTTCCTTGCGACTGGATTTGCCCCCCAAGTTGCGCCAGGGCATTGGAGTTTCTGTTCTGGAAGACGCCGACGATCAAACCCAGAAAGGCAAAACCGGCAGCGGCGCCAAACCCGATACCCGGGCCGGAATGCATCCAGGCGGATGTAAATCCGTCCGAGTCGAGCCAGTATAGAACAGCTCCTGCGACGACGGTGGTTATAGCGGAAGTCCACATCACCAGGCTGAATTTTGTGTTTCCCATAAAATGGCGCATAAAACCCTGCCCGGCTTCTTGCGTGGCTCCAACGGTGGGACTGATGAAGAACGTCAGCATCAACGCCGCGCCGACCCAGAATACACCGGAGATGATGTGAAGCAGGCGAAGGACGATAACAAGAAAATTCATAGAAACTCCTCCATAACAATAAAATTAGACAATACCCATCCGATTATACAACCAGTAGAATAATTAATGAAGGCTATTGTTGGACTTTTTCGTCGTATCTTGCTTTGACTTATTGCTCACTCAACGCTAATTTGGTAGCCAATGCGGC
>CAZLOC010000331.1:0-3093 GCA_964560935.1 uncultured Anaerolineaceae bacterium
TGGCCCGGGCGTGATCATTGAGTTGAAAATACCGCTCGAAAGCACCGCACGGAAACTCGAACGCTCCGCCGCGCCTTATCCGGGGTGAGCTGCACAATGCGGGGAATAGTAAAAAACAACTTTAATTGATGTCATTTTAGAAAACCCGAAGGGAAATCTCAAATAGCATTTTCAAAATGTGTGATTTTGGGTATGGTGTTGGGTTTCCCCTCCACCGCAATAACATCGATCTGCCAGTGGTCGATCTCGTTCTCTTGCGCGTACTGCCCTGCGGCGGCTAACATATGCTCCTGCTTCCTCGGCGTGACCGAAATCTCCGGCGGCCCGAGACTGCTCGATGTGCGCGTCTTGACTTCAACGAAGACGGTGAAGCCGTCTTTCTCCGCAAGGATGTCGATCTCCCCATACGGTGTGCGGACGTTGCGTGCGATCACATTGTAACCACGCTCTTCAAGATATCTCGCGGCGACGCTCTCGCCCCAGGCCCCGATCTTCTGGTTGCGGCTGCTCATCCGCGGAAGCGCTCCAAGAGGCCGCGCAGGCGCACTTCCCACCTGCGTTGGCGCGGCCGGAAGTTGTAGACCAGCCTGTTATAGTGTTCGAGCATGATCTGCGTGGTACGTTCGATAGCGAATTTTGTGGAAGCCTGCCGGGCGGCTTCGCCCATCCTTTGGCGCAGATCGTGCTCCAGGCACAGGCGGGTCAGTTTGGCGGTAAAGGCGGGCAGGTCTTCGGTGGAGAGAAAGCCGCTGATCCCATCCTGGACGGAATCTCCCACGCCTGGAGAATGAATACCCATCACAGGCAGGCCTGCACCCATGGCTTCGACCACCGAGAGGGGATGCACTTCGGTCACCGAGGCGGTTACAAAGGCATCGCACATTGCCAGGTAGCCGGGAATTTTGTCATAGGGGACCAAGCCGGTGAAGTGCACGCGCCTGGCAATACCAATATCTCTGGCGTATTCTTCCAGTTCCTGTTTGATTGGGCCATCGCCAAGAACGAGCAGGAATACATTTTCGAGCGCCTGGGCGACCCCGCCGAAGGCCTGCAACAGGAATTCCAGGTTTTTTTCCGGTCCCAGCCGCCCGGAGTAGATGAGCAGGATGTCTGATTCTGCAAAACCATGTTCTGCGCGTGACAGCGGCTCAGCTTCGAAATATCTCTGCAACTCTACGCCGTTGGGAACAATTTCGATGTGAGTCTTGACTTCCAGCTGCCGTAAAATCTTTTCCATCCCGGGAGAGGGTGAGATGACCAGGTCCACTGCCTCGCAAAAGGAGGGCATGTAGGCCTGCAATAAGCCCTCACTGACTTCTTCAGGCAGCATGGGCAGGTAGGCCTGGGCGTACAGGTCGTAACGGGTGTGGTTGGTAAAAACAATCGGAATGCGCAAGGGACGGCAGTAATGCAAGGCCAGCCGCCCGCTCAAGAAGGGATGGTGGACATGCACCACGTCCATGGTCTGGAGCAGTTTTTTCGCCTCACGGGAGTATCTGAGGGACAGGTAAAAGCCCGTATCGGCCAGTGGCAGGCCCGGGCTGCGGATGACGCGCGGGTCGTCGTCTTCATGATCCGGCTCGCTGAAAGTGAAAACGTAGACATCGTGTCCGGCTTTTTCGAGGTAGCGCTTGTTCAAGGCAATATAGTTGGTGATGCCGCTCACGTAAGGTTTGTAGTTGTCTGCCATCATGCCAATGCGCATAGATCCGCCTTTCTTTTCAATCGTACGGTATGCGTGGGGGACTGTCAAGTAAAATAAGGGTAGAATAGATGCCCATCAGGAGTGATATGGTCAAGCTGGTCTTGCGTGACAAAGAATACGAAGTGAAGCCGGGCATGACGCTGCTTTCATCGTTGGAGAAGTGCGGCATTTTATCGGAATCGGTGATCGCCACGCGCGAGGGTGAGCTGATCCTGGATGATGAAATTCTCAAGGATGGCGAGGTGATCAGGCTGGTGGCGGTGATCTCGGGGGGCAGTATTTCCTCTATCCACGAAGAACACGAAGAGCGTGGTGAAAAAATTGATGCCCCATTGTGTCTTTGGTGGGTATCATCTCAGAAAGATGGGGGAAGTGGGGTGTTTCGGACGGGCTGCACCCGTCCGAAACACCCCACACCCCGATTTATTGAAAAGACACCTTCGTGGAGGCGGGACCGTGAAATGTAGGAAATGTGGCGGTAAGGCCTCGGTCAACATGCGCCAGCACAAGCTGGCCTTGTGCAAGAAGCATTACCTCGAGTGGATGCCTGAGCAGACCGAGCGCTTCATCAAAAAATACGAGATGTTCACCCGCGAGGAGAAGATCCTGGTGGCAGTTTCGGGCGGCAAGGATTCACTCGCGTTATGGGATATCCTCGCCCGGCTCGGCTACCAGGCGGATGGGCTGTACATTGGATTGGGAATCGATGGCGTGTCCCCGTCAGGGGAGGAATTCGGTTACTCGTCTGAGTCGCAGCACCTTACGCAGAAATTTGCGGATGAACGTGGCTTGACCTTGCATATTGTGGATGTGGAAAAGGAGTACGGTCAACCCATCCCTGTACTGGCTGACATCACCCATCGCGGCAAGGGACGTCCCTGCTCTGTCTGCGGACTGGCCAAGCGGCATGTGATGAACCGCATCGCGCGGGACCTGGGGTATGCTGTGCTCGCGACAGGCCACAACCTCGACGACGAGGCGGCCGTGCTCTTTGGTAATACGCTCAACTGGTTGGGGGAATATCTGCTACGACAGGGTCCGGTCTTGCCCGAGTCGCCTGGCCTGGCGCGCAAGGTTAAGCCGCTGTGTCGCTTTTACGAACGCGAGATGGCAGCTTATGCCTTGTTGCGTGGCATAGAATACATTTATGAGGAATGTCCCTTTGCTAAAGGTTCGAAGACAATTTATTATAAAGAACTGCTCAACCAATTGGAAACCGAATGCCCCGGCGCCAAATTGACCTTTTACTTGAAGTTTCTCGAAGTTCGCAAACAGGGCTTGTTTGTTGAGCAGGATAATGCCCAGGCGCATCTCAAACCCTGCCCCAATTGCGGACAGCCGACCTCCGCGCCCGGTCTATGTTCGTTTTGCCGGTTGATGGAGCGGGC
>CAZLOC010000331.1:3193-4504 GCA_964560935.1 uncultured Anaerolineaceae bacterium
GTGGACAATTCGCAGCCGGCTCCTGCGCTGGACCAGGAGAAGCTTGCCATTGAACAGCGCCTGCGCGAGAGATATGCCGGCTTTTCCCGCGAAGATTTTCTGGAACTGCCGGTCATGCAGGCCTATCATCGTTATTATCGTAAGTTTGGTTACACCTATCATGTCTTGCTGCAACTGGAGTCGGTGGCGTTCAAGGGAAAATCTTTGCCGAATGTCTCGCCGCTGGTGGACGCGAATTTTGCGGCCGAGCTGGAAACGCTGATTCTCACTGCGGGGCACGATGTTGCTTACTTAGAAGAGCCGATTTTGATCGACGTCGCTCACGAAGGGGATGAAATCACCCAGATGAATGGTAACCGTAAAGATGTGCCAGTGGGGGATATGCTTATGAAAGATGCACAGGGCATTGCCTGCACCATCTTGCGCGGACAGGATAATCGCTCGCCGGTTTCCAAGGCAACTACTCATGTGCTTTACGTTTCCTACGTTCCTGATGGGGTGACAGAGGCGCAAGTCCGGGCGCAATTGGAGGCGATGGAAAAGCATATGCGTTTGTTTGCACCGAATTGCAGGGTAGAACAATCCATAATATTGTTTGCAAAACCTTGACAAAATCTGTGCAATAAGATAGAATTTTGATCCGTGGCGAGTAAACAATGTCACGGATTTCGATTAATAGTTCATCTTGCACAAAACGTCCCGCAGGTTTGGTTGGCCGGGCATCGTTTTTGAAGAAACCTGCGAGACGGTGCGCAATATCAGAAATATTCGAGGTGAAGTTTTTTACATGAGCAAACTTATACAGCTTAAATTCAACGACCCCGCACCGGACTTGGAGCTGCTAAACACGGAAGGCAAGCCGATCCGTCTTTCTTCTTTGTGGAAGAAACAGGTACTGGTGCTGGCCTTTACCCGTCACTTCGGCTGCCCGCAGTGCAAGGAAATGGTCGATTCGCTGGCTGGCGCCGCGCCCGAGATCCAATCCAGCGGTCTGGGGCTGGCTTTTGTCACCCAGGGTTCGCCGGAAGAGACCAGGACTTTCTGTGAAGAACGCGCACCCGGTCAGTTGTGTCTGGCGGACCCGGCGCGTGAAGCTTACCGCGCATACGGACTGGAACGCGCCACCATCTGGCAGACTTTCCTCTCGTGGCGGGTGTGGCAGTCCAATAAGCGCTTGAAACAGGAACGCGGCTGGAACACGGAACTTCCGCCTGCCGGGCAGGATGCCATGCAGCTGGCCGGGACATTCGTCATTGGCAGGGATGGCCGCATCCGTTTGCCGTATTACTACGATAACATTGCCGATCACCC
>CAZLOC010000332.1:0-4481 GCA_964560935.1 uncultured Anaerolineaceae bacterium
CGCATCCAGATGGGCGTTTCCCGTAAGCAACGCACTGGCCATCTAGACCAACTGGCAGCTACTGTTATCTTGCAATCCTATCTTGACGCCCACTTACCCCCAAATCCATAAAATGTCCCGAAACTTCGTCTCATTTCTTATCACTCTGATATTTTTGTGTCTGCTGGTAATTGGCGTACTGCTTGGCGTCCCGGCGCTCGCCAACCGCCAATACGGCCCACCTAGCCCGGCATTAGATCCGCTAGACCAATTCGAGTTTTCCGCCCGCCTGTTATGGTACGGCAGTCTGCTCACCCAGCCGCTCAACCCCAATGGCGGTGAGCAGCCCTTCACCATCGAACCCGGCGAAAGCGTGCTCTCCATCGCCATCCGCCTCGAAGAAGTCGGTCTCGTCCGCAGTGCAACAGCCTTCCGCGCCTATCTCATCTACACCGGCCTAGATACCAGCATCCAGGCTGGCGACTACCTGCTCAGCCCGGCCCTGTCCATTGTAGACATCGCCCGCAAGCTACAGGACGCCACGCCTGAACAGGTCACGTTTGTGATCCTGCCCGGATGGCGGATGGAAGAGGTCGCCGCCTCCCTCTCGACTTCCGGGCTGAACATCACACTTGACGAGTTCCTGGCAGCGGCGCGCTCTGCGCCTCCCGGCCTGGACTACCTGCCTGCTTCCGCTTCCGCCGAAGGATTCCTCTACCCCGACACCTACATCCTCCCCCGCGAAACGACAGCTGAAGCACTCGTGAGAGAATTCCTGCGCAATTTTTCGCTACACTTGACCGCCGACCTGCGCGCGGGCTTTACCCGCCAGGGTTTGGACGTGTACCAGGCCGTGACGCTGGCCTCCATCGTCCAGCGCGAAGCAGTTGTCCCCGATGAACGGGCGCAGATCGCATCGGTGTTTTTCAACCGGTTGAGTGCAGGCATGAAGCTTGATACCGACCCAACCGTGCAATATGCACTTGGCTTCAATACGGTGCAAAATACATGGTGGACCAATCCGCTCAGTGCGGCAGATTTGCAATTCGATTCCCTATACAACACTTACATTTACTCCGGATTACCACCCGCCCCGATTGCCAATCCCTCCCTAAGCGCTCTACAGGCAGTGGCCTTTCCAGCAGAGACGCCCTACTACTACTTCCGCGCCCGCTGCGATGGCTCCGGTTTGCATGACTTTGCGGTCACATTCGAAGAACACCTGCAAAACGGCTGTCAATGACGAAACATTAGACCTCTTGCGAAAGTCGAAGTAAAACCTCGTTGAGAATTTTTTTATCCGCGAATTTACGCTAATCTTCGCTAAACTCTTATAAAATTCGCGCAGACATCGTACCCGACAGGGTATCGGCGAAGACTTGTCCTGAGCTTGCCGTCTCGCACCGGCGTGCCTTCGTCTTGGCTCAGGCCAGGGCTCGCGGCACGAACGGTGTCGAAGGGTTAGCGGACGGCCAATACTTATGCAAGGTGTCTATTAGCTTTTGTACGCCGGGCTTTTTTGAATTCTCTTCCGAAGCAGGAATGCAATCGCAACCATGATCAAACCAATCAAAGCCATAATCCCGGCCACGAGCAAGGTAGGTTGAAGGGCATTATGGACAATCGTAGCAGTAAGATCCTTGAACACATCCACGATCTCGATCGGGAGAGCTTCAGGCAGGGCAGGGGCAATGAAAATCTGGAATACCCCGGCTGCCAGAGGCCGGCTCAAGGCGCTCAAGGACATGCTGATGAAACCGGCAAATAGCAATGGATAACCCCACCAGTTCAACCAGTCCCTGAATGAACGCACAACCAGGGCAGTTATCACCAACAGACATAGCATAGGCAGGAGCGGGCTCAAATGCATGACCAGCCGCAGGTTTTCCAGGTTCCGCAAGTCCCGGGGTTTAGCGGAATTAGCGGAGATCAAGGTCACTTGCTCCGGGATCAGTGAAACCGTGGCCTTGATTTGTGCATCGATGATCGGGCGCAGGTCAATGACCAGGAAAGTATCGGGAGGATTACACAAGGTCAGCGCCTGCTGTCCGAGTGCCATGGCGCTCAGTTGTTCCAGGGTGCAATCGGGCTGCGCTTTCAACATCTCGTAGATCACATTGACCCCTGCCGGCGATTGTAAATAGGATTTAAGGCTGGCCAGCGATAAAACCGCTGAATCGCTTTCACCGTTGAGATATGCCATGACCTGGGTCACAGCATCTTCCGCGAGAATTCTCAGCTGTTCGGGCGGCAAAAGTTTGAGCACAAACCCGCGCCACTCTTCTTCTGAAAGATTTCTGAAAACCGATAGCACACTATTATTAGACCGTTGGGCCGCGATTGCCAACTCATGTGCAGTCAATTCGTGCAGGCGTTGATAGACCTTCTCTTCTATCAACGCCTGCTTGTAAAGATCGGCATCGAAGGCGCTTTGCTCTATATTGTAGAGTGCAAAGGCTAAAACAGTCGCTATAACGAACAGGATGGCAAAGAAACCAGCCAGAATACCCGCTAAAACCTTCAATGTGTTTTCCATGTTCTGCCTGCCCTATTTTCTCTATTGCTCACTAACGACCTCGATGTAATCCTGCGTCATGGTCTCGCCGCCGGTTGCGCCCAGCAAGGCAATCAACTCCAACGCCAGTTCCGCCTTGCGCTCGGCATCCTTGCGGCTCCAGGTGCGGCTCTTGATCTCCAGGAAATATCCCAGGTCTGGTTTTTCCATCGTATCCAGATTGACGAAAAATTCCGTATCCTTGTATTTGATGTGCCAGCGCAAACGGTCCTTCTGGATGACCTCTTCCCCCACCGGCTTGAAATATTCCCGGTAGAAACGCAGCGTGTGCGTCGCCGGGGCCAGGAAGCGACTACGCGAGAGCAGCACATCGCGTTCGAACTTGTCCTCACGCGGGCCCAATAGGGTCAACCGGGAGCGCACATTGGTAACATTGCCTTTGGCGTCGATCAATTCATCTTCACGGAAACGCAGGCGTCCCTGGGCCGGGTCTTCGAACGAGAAGTAATTATCGTACTGCCGATAATGCTTATGCGCAGTGATCTTGATCCCCGATTTCTTGATATTGGATAGGACAACAGACTGGTCCGACAGTTTGACCTTGACCTGTAACTCGAACGATTCCTGTTCCATCGAACCACCCAACGCGATCAACTTGGACAGAACGGACTGCTCCCGTTCAATCAGGAACGCATCGATCTGACGGGCGATCGCGTCTGCCTGCGCCAGCAGTTCGGCTTCGTTCAGGGTCAGCAGCTGACGGTCGCGCATCAGCCACACTCCATTGACCATCACATCGCTCACATCCGTAGACTTACTGGCATACACGATTTGCGCGTACGCATTGTTCGGGTCACGCTGGAAGCGTGGGGAACTGTGCACGGGACTCGCGTCCACCAGGATCAGGTCGGCGCGTTTGCCAGGTTCGAGCGAGCCAGTCAGGTGTCCGATATGAAGCGCTTTGGCGCCGATGCGCGTCGCCATGGCTAAGGCCACTGGCGCGGGAACAGCCGTCGGGTCATTGCTGACCGCTTTGGCGATGAACGAGGCCAGGCGCACTTCCTCGAACATGTCCAGGTCGTTGTTGGAGGCCGGGCCATCCGTCCCGATACCCACGTTCAATCCTATTTCCAGCATCTTGGGGACCGGTGCAAAGCCGGAAGCCAGTTTCAGGTTGGAGGAGGGGTTATGCGCCACACCCGCCCCGGCGTGCAGCAGCGTGCGCATTTCGCCCAGGTCGATGTGCACGCAATGCGCGGCAATGACCTTGGCATCGAATAATCCCTGCTTCTTGACGTACGGGATGACCGGCATACCCTGTTCTTCCCGCATGTTCTCACGTTCGAGGGCAGTCTCGGCCAGGTGCGTATGTAACGGCACATCGAATTCGACTGCCAGGTCGGCAGTCGCGCGCAGGATTTCGTCGGTGCAGGTATAGGGGGCGTGCGGTGCGACCGAGGGGACGATCAGCGGGTGATCCTTCCAGCGCTCGATGAACCCGCGCGCCAGCGCCAGCGAGTCTTCCCAGGAGTCGGCGTCCGGCGAGGGGAATTTGAGCACGGTCTGGGCGCAAACCGCGCGCAAACCGGCCTCCGTGGTGGCCTTAGCGACATCTTCTTCGAAATAATACATGTCGCAGAATGTCGTTACACCACTACGGATGAACTCCGCACAGGCCAGGGACGTACCCAGCCGGACGAATTCCGGCGAGACGAACTCGCGTTCGACCGGCATCATATAGCCCATCAGCCACACGTCCAGGCGCAGGTCGTCGGCCAGGCCACGCAGCAACGTCATCGGGACGTGTGTATGCGCGTTGACCAATCCCGGCATCAGGATTTTGCCGCCGCAATCTAGCGTCTCTTTGGCTGTATAGTCTTTGGTAATCTCGTCAGCAGGGCCAACCGCTCGGATGTTGTCTCCCTGAACGGCTACTGCGCCGGGAGTGTACTGGTTGAATTCCTCGTCCATCGTCAGGACGAGGGCA
>CAZLOC010000333.1:0-4468 GCA_964560935.1 uncultured Anaerolineaceae bacterium
AGTAAAAAGTTAAGTTTTTTATTAATTTATTAAGTGGATTTCTAAATCTATTTTTATTGGAAAATTATTTTTTGTTTCCCATAAATCGAGGAATATTTCTGAACAGGGATATTTTTTCGAGGTGCTATTTTTAATCAAAGGAAGGATAGAAAATATGACAAGGGAAAATATTACTATTCACTCGACCGCTGAAGTTTCTCCAAAGGCACAGGTGGGAAGTGGAACCCAAATCTGGCATTTTGTACAGGTCCGAGAAGGGGTAACGATTGGCCAAAATTGTATCATAGGCAAAGATGTATACATCGACTTTGATGTAAAAATTGGTGATAATGTGAAGATTCAAAATAGCGCTCTGGTGTACCACGGCGCCAAGATTGAAGATGGCGTTTTCATTGGCCCTCAAGCTTGTCTCACGAATGATCGCAACCCGCGTGCAATTACATTAGATGGTCGTTTGAAAGGAAATGACGATTGGGTGGTTGGTCCAATATTAGTTAAATATGGGGCTTCCCTAGGGGCGGGATCTCTTATCTTGCCTAATGTGACAGTGGGCAGATTCGCGCTTGTGGGTGCCGGGGCCGTTGTCTCGCGGGATGTGCCGGACCATGGGCTGGCTGTGGGCAATCCGGCTCGGTTGGTTGGCTACGTCTGCCATTGCGGTAGAAAAATGGAAAAACAGGGTAATATTTGGCATTGCTCTGTGTGTGATTGGATATTTGATCCCAAGGAGGAAATAAATGATCCCCATCGCTAAACCTATTATTGGAAAAGAAGAAGAAGAAGCACTTCTTGAAGTGATTTCATCTGGGATGCTGGTGCAGGGTCCCCGGGTTCGCGAATTTGAAGCGCGGTTTGCCGAATTGTGCGGTGTTGAGCATGCAGTTGCAACTTCGTCTGGGACAACTGCCCTTCATATTGCAGTACTTGCTCACCAGATTGGACCGTCCGATGAGGTAATCACATCCCCGTTTAGTTTTATTGCCTCTGCCAATTGTGCGTTGTATGTAGGTGCTCGTCCGGTGTTTGTAGATATCGAGCCAGATTTTTTCACGATTGATCCGACAAAAATTGAGGAGCGCATTACAAAGAAAACCAAGGCAATCATCCCCATTCACTTATATGGACAGGCCTGTGATATGGATGCGATTGTCGACATTGCCCAAAGACATAACCTTGCCATTATCGAGGATGCTTGTCAGGCGCATGGTGCTACTTACAAAGGCCGCCCCATAGGCTCTTTTGGTACTGCCTGTTATTCCCTCTACGCAACCAAGAACATGACAACCATAGAGGGTGGGATGATTCTAACGAATGAATCGCAAGTTGCTGACCGTGCTCGTCTGATCAGAAACCATGGCAGCCCAAAGACCTACGAACATACTATGCTTGGTTACAATATGCGTATGACCGATCTTGTTGCTGCAATCGGATTGGTGCAACTCAAGAAGCTAAAGGAATGGAATTCAATCAGGCGAGCAAACGCTGCATACTTGACCGAGAACCTGTCAAAGATCAAGGGGATTGCGACGCCCAAGGTTCGGGATAACGTAGAGCACGTTTTCCATCAATATACGATTCGGATTTCCGATCGGGATAATTCTGCCCAGAAGTTAAAAGAGAAGGGAGTGGGTGTTGGTGTACACTACCCAACCCCAATTCACCATCAACCACTTTACCAGGAGCTAGGTTACACCGACGTCTTGCCAGTCGCCGAAGCGGCTAGTCGGGAAGTTCTTTCCCTGCCGGTTCATCCATCACTTACTAAAGATGAACTTGATACTATCGTCGATGCTGTTGCCAGTTTGTGATCTATGAAACTATCCATTATTGTCCCATGCTATAACGAAGTTGACAATGTGACAAAGCTTCACGCCGAGTTGCTGCCGGTTGTTGAAGAATTGGTTCTTCGCGGCTGGAAGAATGCGCCGGAAGAAGTCCATTTAGCTGAATTGATTTTTGTGGACGATGGGAGCCAGGATGAAACCCTTTCTAGGCTCAATGAGTATTTTGGTAGTAGAACTGAAACGGGAGTGACCTTCAAATATCTTAAGCACGAGAAAAATAAAGGTTTGGGCGCAGCCATGCGGACGGGGTTCTTGAACGCCGATGGGGATATCCTGGTGACTGTGGATAGCGATGGAACTTATAAGTTTTCAGAGATTCCAAACCTATTGTCTTTTCTTACCCCCGAAATCGACATTGTGACAGCCTCGCCTTACCACCCGGAAGGGGATGTAATAGGAGTACCCAGATATCGGTTACTTCTCAGCCGCGGCTCATCGTTCATCTATCGGATTCTGGTTCACTGGCGCATACATACCTATACATGTTTATTCCGGGCATACCGCTCGGAGGTTATCAAGAGGATCCATTTTAATTCCGATGGTTTTTTGGGTGGTACGGAAATATTGGTCAACGCATTCCTCAATGGATATCGAGTGGCAGAATTTCCGGCTGTTCTTCACAAGCGAATGTATGGAGTTTCCAAGGCCAAGATTGCGCAAACGATCATCTCTCACTTAAATTTTCAAGGCTGGATATTGCTCAATCGGATTCAGTCAATAATTGGATTCAAGTCTAAGCAGGCAACCTGAGGTCTTCTATGCGATCCGCTACAATAACTTCTACGGATAAAGGAACAGGGATGAAGATTGCAATCACATATATACTGATCAGTGTTTTGACTAGCGTTGTCGGTCAACTATTGCTCAAGGTAGGGATGAATAAGATAGGTTCGATAACTTTGAGCGCGAGCCAATTTCTTTCAATCACTTGGAAGATGGCTACTAATCCATATGTTTTCATTGGCTTGATAATCTATTTGGCCGGGACCATTTTCTGGCTGGCAGCTCTCTCTCGAGTCGATCTCAGTTATGCTTATCCCTTCGCGAGCTTAAGTTATGTGGTCATGCTTGTGGCATCCTGGATGATGTTCGACGAGAAAATTACCCTTAGTCGATTACTTGGTACAGTTGTAATTGGAATCGGTGTCTTATTGATTTACCGAAATTAATTAATGCCCAAAATAATACGAGCTAAACATTTTAGGATACCTATAAACCTTAAAGGGAATAGCTGAAAATGAAAATTTTATCCGTTGTTGGAGCACGCCCTGAATTTATCCAGGCTATGCCGGTCAGCCAGGCCATGCGTAACAATCACCAAGAAATTTTGGTGCATACCGGACAGCACTATGATTACCAGATGTCCCAGGCGTTCTTTGATGAACTAGATATCCCTGTTCCAGACTACAACTTGGGAGCAGGATCAGCTACCCAAGCCCAACAAACTGCGGAAATCATGGTTGGCTTGGAAAAGGTGCTGCTAGAGGAAAAACCAGATTTTGTGATTATGCGCGGAGATACAAACTCTTCTCTGGCGGCAGCATTGGTGGCAAGCAAATTAAATATACCCTTTGCACATGTTGAAGCGGGAGAACGTAGTTTTAATCGAACCATGCCAGAAGAAACAAATCGTCTGGTAGCAGATCGTCTGGCAAATATCCACTTTTGTGTAAGCCAGGTAGCTGAACATAATTTATCTGCGGAAGGTATCACAGAATCTGTGTACTGGGTGGGTGATGTGATGTTGGATGCATTACTATATGCCCGACCCATTGCCCGAGCTAAATCGAAAATTCTTGAGAAACTGCAAATTGAGCCACACAATTATTCACTTGTAACCATTCATCGTGCGGCAAATACGGACGATCCCAAACGCCTTAAGCAGATCGTTGAAGCGCTTAATCAGGTTTCGGAGACTGTAATTCTGCCTGTACATCCTCGCACTCAAAAGGTTCTCTCCGGGCTGCATGTTCATTTCGAAGATAATATTCGAATAATCGAGCCGGTGGGTTATTTTGATATGTTAGTTCTAGAGGAAAACGCACGCTTGATTGCTACCGATTCGGGTGGTGTGCAACGTGAAGCCTATTATCTGGAAATTCCTTGCCTTACCCTAAGAGATGAGACTGAATGGATAGGGACGGTAGAAACAGGTTGGAACAAACTAACTGGAGCTGACCAGAATTTGATTTTGGAGAATTGGTTCGATTTTGTTCCGCCCACTGACCACCCACCAATCTATGGTGTTGGAAATGCTGCGCAGCGAATTGTTGATGTTCTGAATGCTTCTGCAGTACCGAAATTAGGACACAAATTACCCGGGAGGCATTTACATTCACTTGAGGAGGTAAGTTCCAAATGAAGGTGGGTATACTCGGTGGCGGAATCATGGGCGTCTGCCTTGGATATTTTCTGTCAAAAAAAGGTATCCAGGTTGAGATATTCGAGGCTTCCCCAATGCTCGGGGGATTGGCTGGGCCGATTACGCTTGATGATGGTACGAAGGTTGACCGTTTCTATCACGCAATTCTGTCCAGCGATAGCCATTTGCGCGAACTCTCTGCTGAATTAGGGATTGCCGATCAATTACGGTTTCGTGGGACCAGGATGGGTTTCTACTATCA
>CAZLOC010000334.1:0-4448 GCA_964560935.1 uncultured Anaerolineaceae bacterium
GTTACCGATTATACCGATTAGCTCAACATCGTGCTCGTATTTACTCACCGGGAGTTGAAACCGATTCAACCAGAAATATACGCTGGTTCTCCGTCTGGATGCGGGTGGCGCAACCCGCTAACAGTTCCTGTGATGAGCCATCAAGCACCTGGCTATCGCTGGTGACGAAGTACTGGAAATATCCATCCAGCAGGTTGATGGCTGGAATGATGCGCATGTCCGTGTGGGAGGTTGAAGCCAGGGAGCCCAGTTCCTGGTAAAAATCATCGATGTACATTTCAGTGTTGTGATTCAGAAAATCGCGATAGCAAATATTCGGCGCAAGGCCGCAGGAGACATTTTCATCTTTAACAAGATCGATGTAAGAACCAGGATTGGCCCTGATGATGAAAGGCCTTTGTTCCGGGGAGCAGGTTGGCTCGGTTAAAGCCGGTCTCGTACTGGCACGCAGGGTCACGGGCGGCAGGAGAATGGTCAGCAAGAGCAGGGAAATGGAACCAAAACGAAGAAAGAATAATTCTTTTGTAGCGGGAGCAGATTCCCCGTCGCGGTCAGTGAAGCGACTGACGCCCACCGCAAGCAACACGAAAAAGAAGGGCATCGTACCGGCATAAAAGCGCATCCCGCCGTCAATGGGAGGCAAGAACGGAATGGACAAGAAAACCCCGACAAATCCCGCCAGAAACATCGTCGAGAAATTAGAACGGAGTTTGAATATCAGCCGATACAGACTCCGCAGTAAGATGATGATTGTCAAGCCCCAAAGGGTCAGGTCCAACTCATACAGGTGGTCTTTTGTCCCGAATACAAAGATGCTTCCGACGCCAGGGAGAAAGAAATCCGCATACGCTCTTGCAACGCCCATGAAAAAATCGGATGGGGTCGCGCGGAAGGCATCCCACGCGGCTTGATACACCCTGGAAGGGTCCCTGGTGCCGAGTTCGTCGATAGCGCTGTGCCAGCCAGCCCCGCCGCGGACCTGCCCATAGATAGTGTAGGCGAAGTTGCTGAAGGATGAGCCTTGCGGCACGCCCACCAAACGCGGATAGATTGTGTTCACGATGAAATACCCGACCACAATTACGGCTAGGGCAACGCTGACAGAGCGCAGAGAAAACCGTTTTGTGCCGCAAAACATCCAACCCGCCCATAAAGCCAGCAATGGAAAAATGAAAAAAGCTCCCGCGCGGGCACTGACAGCTACCATCAAAACGCCCAGGCCAAGCAGCAGATCGAACCATTTTCGACGCCGGGCTGCATGCCAGATAAGCGCAAACCCAAAACAACCGCCGATAAATCCCAGCGATTCGCTCATCGCGTATCCGTCAATGTTCTGAAAATAGAAATACATGAAAGTGATGTAGAGCGTCCCGGCTAATGCGCCCATGGCATGACGGATCTGGCGTGCGGACAGATACAGTCCGATGCCTGCCAATTGGGCCAGTACCGCTAAAGCAACTTTCAAATTCTGCCCTGTCAGCAACAGCAGGGAAGACAAAAACCCAGGGAATAACGGCCTGCCCAACGCCTGGCCCGCAATCCTGATCGGCAGTCCGTTGAGGAGTAAATTAGCCCCCAGATAATAATTCTTGGCGTCCTTATAGGGCAGTAGCCCGCCAATCACAAAATTGTCCGAGAATCCCGAAGTCCACAGGTACGAGAGCGTCAGCGCAAAGAGCAGCATGGTGAGGCCAAAAGCGGCCAAAATGCTTTGATTTCCCCTCGATCGAAAAGACAGATAGTAGAGAACAGCTACACTGAGAAAAACGATCAGGTCATAGCGATGGAAATATCGCGTAAAGGAATATGGGATTTCGAATGCCAGCACCAGCCAGAACAACACCACTGGAACAAGCCAGGCCCCAACTCTGCTGATATTCATTCGCTTGATATCGAGCGCTGCTCTCATACGGTCACTTTCCTCAACGTCAAAAACGCTCAACGATTATACCGAATCGGCTCGACATCGCGCTCATCAGATTTGCTTGTGCTCCAATGGGGATAATAAAACGTCTGGCGCAAGTGCTGCGTGACGGGACCCGACTGGCGGTAGCCCTGATACGTACCCCGGAACTGGTTGAAACGGAACCAAAAAACGGACGCAAAGCTCTTCCAAAATACACGCTGGCGCGCGGCGTGGGACAGGTCGCTGAGGATATTGGTCACGGTCAGGCGGGCAAAATCATACACGTTGAAATGCGACTCCGGGAATATGCGCTTGAAGGCCATCGCTTCGCGACGGTAACGGTTGTAGATGCCGCGCGGCGTCTCGTTATGCACGTGGACGATCTCGGCGTGCGCAGCGTACGAAACCGCATATCCCGCGCCCTGCGCCCATTTGGCCCAGGCCAGGTCTTCCAGGCCGGTCAGCGTTTCATCGTAGGGATGCGCCTCCCACAGCGAGCGCCGGATGGCAGCATTGGCATTGTTACAGAAGGGACTGTCCTGCCGAGCCGCGTCCGCAGCGGGAAACCACTGACGGAAAATCTGATGCTCGGAGAACTTGGATGTTTCCATACCACGCTGTTTGCCGTAGACCAACGCCACCCGCTCATCGTCGAACGGACGCAGCAGACATTCCAGCCAATCGGGATAGACTGGGTAGACGTGCGCGCTGGCGATGACGACCAACTCCCGCCTCGCCGCCCGGACCCCGAAATTGAGCGAGCGCCCAAACGTAAACTCCGCTGACGGGATTCTCACCACGCGCGCGCCAAAAGACACCGCAATGGCGATCGTGGAATCGGTAGAACCAGAGTCCACCAGGATGACTTCTACATCGTTGACGGTTTGCTGGCGGATGCCTTCCAGCAGCCGTGACAGGCGCTGCGCTTCGTTATAGGCGCGGATGACGAGGGAACAATTCATGGTTTACCCTCACCCCTAGCCCCTCTCCCGAGGGGAGAGGGGAATACTCTGTCCAAGAGTCCCATCTCCCTTCGGGAGCCCCAAAGGGGTGCTTCGCGAAGGGTTAGGATGAGGGAGATCACCAATCATTATTTTCTTCATACCCCAATCTTATCAACAAATCCCCGGCCACATCCTTGAAGATTTTCTTGTGCTCATTCGTAAAGTGCTTTTTCCATTCGCCGGTCTTCCCGGAACGGAAAGTCGGGGATTTGCTCGGGTTGATGGAGGTTTCCAGGGCTTCCAGAAGCAGGTTGCGGGGAGCCCCCTGCGGGGATAATATCTGAAGCGGGACGCGGGCCAGGAAATGGTCGATGATGCGGTCCAGAGTCCCGGCGCGGTCATGGATCAAGTCTTCGAAATGAATTTTCATCACAGAGGACTGGTCCAGCCAGCCAAGATAGGGTGCGAAACGCCCGGTGATATCGGGGAATTCGATATCGAGGTCAGGCCGCCCCAAAATACTGGCCTTGAGCCGCGCGTCGAAATCGGGTAATGACTGGTAGTAGGCGTGGTGGACATGATCCGGCTCCATCTCGGTGACGTAGAAGACGTGCGAGACGGCCACATCGCGGGGGTCACGGAAGATGAAGTAGGGCACGAAGACAGGCATCGTAACACACGCCACAGCCTCGGGACGGGCGAACAGGTGCGCGGAGGCAATGTCACCCGGGCGCAGAGACGCCAGCCAGCGGAGGGCCTGCTCGGGCGTACGCTTGCGCCCACTTTCGCCCTCGTATTCGGCGTAGAAGGAATGCAGGCGGCAGGAGAAGGGCGCGACACGGCTGAAACCAAGCAGGATCTGGTCGAGCAGGTGCGTGCCGCTCTTGGGGAAGGAGATGCCGAGCAGGACCGGCCAGCCGTTTTCAGGCGTGGGTAGGGAGGCAAAGCGAACCCGCTGGGCGAGTTTTTCGGTCTTGTAAACGAGGCGGCGGAAGGAGGTTTTGAGAGGCATGGAGTGAATTAAACCACAGAGAACACAGAGAGCACAGAGTATTTATGATTTAATATAGCTACCAAACGGCTGGCGACATCGCCCCCGAAGGAGGTATCGGCAGGGTAGGGCAAGCCATCTGTTCGGCAAAGATCCCCTGCCAAGGCGTCCGCCCCGACCTCGCCAATGTTATTTGTTGAGTCTTTCAGTCACGCTGGAGGCAAGTCAGAGATCACGCCCCAGCAAAGATTAGTCTGTGTAGCATTGGTCTACTTACCGTGCAGTTGCGCAATGGGCATGATCGGAGAACATACCCTGGCATCTATTTATAATTTGTCTCAACTGCGTGGTTCAACAAGGCCAAGTGTATATTTAAGCCCAGGATGAGCACGAAGTTTAGCCGATGGTTCAAGCCTTTCCCAAGATTCTGCTTCATAACGAAACAATATCTCTGATCCACCTGCACGTCCACCTGTAGAATAGACTCCTAATACGCTTAGCTCTATTAGAACTTCAATTTTGTCAAAAGTCCAAGTATTACGACAAAGTATCTTTTATCGTGAAGGGACCGTTATGGGATTGGAACAGGCTTGTTGCGACCTGGAAT
>CAZLOC010000335.1:0-4433 GCA_964560935.1 uncultured Anaerolineaceae bacterium
GAATATCACTACGCCATGCTCAAACGTGAATGGGAGAAGCTGACATTTTAGTCCGCTTTAGTGGGCTTTGTATAAGGGGTTTGTCGTCGTTGCTGCGCGTCGAAACGGTGGCAGGTTTGGGGTGAGGGAAGATGCGTATCTCTTTCCGGCGTGACCAGTAGGTTCGTTCGGGGTTTTAGGTAGAGCCAACATCTGAATTTGTCTGGCTACAGAGTCGTACTATCTTTTGCAAGGAGGCACAATGCAGGAACGGATTGTCATCACCGGGATGGGAACTGTCAATCCCCTTGGTCTGAACGTTTCTGAATCCTGGAAGAACGTGACAAATGGTGTGTCAGGTGTGGGGCCAATCACACTGTTTAATGATAGTGATTTACAGGTTCACATTGCATGCGAGGTGAAGGATTTCGTACCGGAGCAGTTCATGGAGGCAAGGGAAACGCGCCGTCGGGACCGTTTTGAGCAACTATCGACGGCGGCTGTACAGGAAGCCATAGAAAGTTCAGGGCTGGAAATTACGGAAGCCAATGCGGGCCGGGTTGGAACCGTTATTTCTTCGGCGATTGGCGGTTTGAAATCCTTGCAGGATGCGGTCATTACCAACTATACCGAAGGGCCGCGGCGAGTCAGCCCGTTTCTGATCCCCATGCTCATGTCGAATGGCGCAGCCGGGTTGGCGGCCATTGACCATGGTATTACGGGAGCCTGCTTTTCGGTGGCTTCAGCCTGCGCTTCCGGTGCAGACGGGATCGGAATGGCTTGGCTGATGTTGAAAGCCGGGATGATCGACGCCTGCCTGGCGGGGGCTTCAGAGTGCACCGTCACGCCTGTGGGTGTGGCAGCCTTTGACCGCGTTGGGGCCATGTCGCGCCGCAACGATGATTATTCGATGACGCCGCAGCCATTTGACAAAAACCGCGATGGCTTGGTGATGGGAGAGGGCGCAGCCATACTGGTGCTGGAGCGTGAATCGCATGCAAAAGCGCGCGGCGCGACTATCCTGGCAGAATTAGCCGGTTATGGCTCAACGGCAGACGCCTTCCACGTCACAGCGCCACACGAAGACGGGACTGGAGGGGCGGCTGCCATCCGGCAGGCGCTGGCTAGCGCGGGAGCCAACTCGGAGGAGGTGGGGTATATCTCTGCACATGGCACAGCAACGGAATTGAACGACCTGTCCGAAACAAAGGCCATCAAAGCTGCATTTGGCGACCTGGCTTATAAGATCCCG
Organism: uncultured Anaerolineaceae bacterium; assembly: GCA_964560935.1. GTDB lineage: Bacteria > Chloroflexota > Anaerolineae > Anaerolineales > Villigracilaceae > JAABUE01. Next base: position 1,232 of record CAZLOC010000335.1, read on the forward strand.
GTCTCTTCGACCAAGTCCATGACCGGCCATATGATGGGCGCGACCGGTGCGCTGGAGGCTATCTTTTGTGTGCAGGCGGTGCGCGAAGGTATCCTGCCGCCGACCATTCATTACGAAACGCCCGATCCCAACTGTGACCTAGATTACATTCCCAATAAGGCCCGTGAGCAGAAGATCGATCTTGCAATCAGCAACGCCTTTGGGTTCGGTGGACATAATGCGGTGTTGGCTGTGAGGCGGTATCGATAATTGACTGCTGAGAAAAAAACTTGGCGTCCTCAATGTGCTCTGCGGTTGATTTTTTGTGGTTGTCTATAAAAAGTGATGACTTTAAACGCGAATTTTGCGAAATGGGCGAATACCCCGAAAAGCTTAACATCTTCGCGTAATTCGCTACATTCGCGCCTTTTGCGTTGAAAAGGGTCTGCGACTAAAGCTCACACGGTCGTGGGCGTGTCCATTACTTTACCCTTCACCGCTACCTGATTTTTTAGCTTATCCTGAAATCCATGTCCAAATAAACTTGTACATTGCGAAAATGCGTGCTATAATCCGCCCTCGCGTTACAAATAAGATAAACTTCAATTGAGTAAGGAAGATCGAAATGACTGACCAGATTTTACAAGCCGTGGAAGCCCCGGTTAATGAGAATATCCCCCAGCTTCGCTCCGGCGATATCGTAAGTGTGCACGTCAAAATTACGGAAGGCGACCGTGAGCGTATCCAGGAATTCAAGGGCACCATCATCCGATTGCGCAAGGGCGGCAATAATGCCAATTTCACCGTCCGCCGCGTAGCCAGCAATGGCATCGGCGTCGAACGCACCTTCCTGATGCGCTCCCCGCGCATCGACAAAGTTGTGGTTGAGCGCCACTCCAGGGTACGTCGCGCGCAGTTGTACTTCATGCGCGAGCGCACAGGTAAATCCGCCCGCCTCAAGCAAAAATTCGACTGATCGTATCAGTTCGAAATATTTGAGCCCCAAAGGTTTAGGCCTTTGGGGTTCTTTTCTCAAGTGAGGGCATATGCAACCTGTGATTGGAATTACAACGTATCAGGAGATGAGCGAAGACGGAATGCCGTATGTGATGATCTACCAGGCCTACGTCCAGGCGGTGATGCAGGCGGGCGGTGCGCCGGTCTTGATCCCTTCCATCCTGGCGGAGGGCGGTTGGGCGGCGCTGTACGAACGACTGGACGGTATCGTTCTGGCCGGTGGCGGCGACATCTCTTTGGAACATTTCAAAGGGGATGAACATCCGCGCATCGATGGCGTGGACCCTCTGCGTGATTCCATTGAATTGAGCCTGTTCCATGCCGCATTGGAAGATGGCAAACCCTTCTTGGGCATCTGTCGAGGGATTCAGATCGTCAACGTAGGTTTGGGCGGGACGCTGTACACACATATTCCGGACCAACATCCCAACGCCATTGACCACACCTACCCGGGCAAGATGCGCAGGGTGCTGGTGCATGAAGTCAAAGTAGAAGTAGGCACGCGCCTTGCGGAGATCCTCGGTGAACCCATCTTGCGAGTCAACAGCCTGCACCACCAGGGACTGAAAGACGTCGCGCCCGAATTACGCGTCACCGGCTACGCACCCGATGGCCTGGTCGAGGCGGTGGAACTGCCCGAGCATCCCTTTGGGCTGGCCGTGCAATGGCATCCCGAGTGGCTGACCGACCAAGGACCGATGCGGAATCTGTTCAAGGCTTTTGTGGAGGCGGCGAAAAGATAGAGGCTGCCTGTGAAAGAGAACGTCCCACAAGCTCCATTTTCAATGTGTGGGACGTTTTTTTGTTGGTAGGCAAAAATGCTAATCAGTCGTTAGATGTTTTATAGCCTCTTCACGATCCCTGAAAAGCGTTACGTTCATACCGGTGTTCCTGGAAACAGTTTCGATGAAATCGGTGAGTGGTCGTCAGGGCTGACCAATATAGCAACGCGCGCATACCGGTCTATTTCCGCTTCTTGTTGCATATCTGCATAAGCAAACTTGTAGCTATCCAAAGGGGACTCGACATTTCTTGCCTCGGTCGCATCTGTCAGAAAACGGTTGATGCCAAGTTTCTTTCCCAAAGCGTGGGTCTCGCGGTTTTGCTGCATTGCAACGGCGCGAGACATCTCGCCTTTGACTTTAAGAATGATGTACTTACCATCTTCTGAGGGGGTGAAGCTGTATTCCATACTGCTTTACGTTTTCCCCCTTTCGTCTTATCATTCCCCGCATGTCCGGACAAAACCATCCCATTGGCGTTTTTGACTCGGGCGTAGGTGGGCTGTCTGTGTTGCGCGCCATGCGTCAGTTGATGCCCGAAGAACCTGTCGTCTATTTCGGCGACCAGGGCCATGTTCCGTATGGGCCGCGCCCGCTGGAGCAGGTGCGCGATTTCTCGGAAGCTATCACACGCTTTCTGCTCGACCAGGGCGTGAAGTTGATCGTAGTCGCCTGTAACACGGCTTCCGCGGCGGCGTTGCACTACCTGCGGGAAAGGTTTCCGGATGTCTCGTTCGTGGGGATGGAACCGGCGGTCAAACCGGCGGCAGAGCATACGCAGAGCGGCCTGGTGGGCGTGCTGGCTACCCCGGCCACTTTTCAGGGCGCGCTGTACGCCTCGGTGCTGGAACGTTTCGCCAACGGCGTGCAGGTCTTGCAGCATACCTGTCCCGGATTGGTAGGGCAGATCGAAAGTGGGGATTTGGATGGGGATGGAACGCGGGCCATTCTGGAAGACGCCCTGCGCCCCATGCTGGAGCGGGGAATCGATACCGTTGTGTTGGGCTGTACCCACTATCCATTCGTGATTCCGTTGATTGAGCAGGTGGTGGGAGAGAATGTGCGGGTGATCGACCCGGCCCCGGCAGTGGCGAAACAGGCCAAACGTCTTCTAGATGCGGGCGGGACGAAGGTCCTGGCGGGGGAACGAGCTGAAGTCCACTTTTACACGTCCGGGGATGCCGACACACTTGCCTCCCTGTTGCCAAAGCTGTTGGGCGAAAGCGGAGCGGTGCAACCGGTCGCCTGGCTGGATGACCGTCACGTAGAATCGGTAAGCCAAGTTTGAACTTGGCTTACAACTTTTTTAGCGCTGCGCGGAGGGCCAATCGCCGCGTGACAAGTTACGCGTGATGCCGTCGATGTTCCTATTGATATTTTGATTATAGCCAACGACAGGCGTCACGCACTTAATATTTCTTTTA
>CAZLOC010000336.1:0-4430 GCA_964560935.1 uncultured Anaerolineaceae bacterium
CGCCTGTGCATTGGCGCGCACTATTTCGGCGGTAGCCGCTATCTGAGCCGCAATGGCATTGGCATTGTTTTGGTCCTGGGTCTGGGCCGCGCTTAACGTTGCATTGGCTGAATTCAAGGTTGCCTGTGCATTGGCGCGCACAATTTCGGCGGTAGCTGCCGCCTGATTATCGGCGTTATATTTCTCCTGGGCCTGTGCGGCAGCTAATGTTGCCTGGGCACACGCCTCACAAGGCACACCTGTTTGTACTGGCGTAACCAACAACATCACCGCCTCTGGCTGCGTCCCACAGGCAGCCAGGGTCAGCAACACCAATACCAATGCCAAAAAAGCGGCAATGCGCGGATCGCGGCGCATCGAGGTCTCTCTTACTTCGCGTTGGATCGCGAAATTCCCTTCACCAGTGCCGCAGTTTTTTTTGGCTTATCGACTCGCGTCGCCACGTCTGCCTGGGCAATAATCCCCAGGAGCTGATTGTCGTTATCCACGACAGGAATGCGGCGCAATTGATGTTCAGCCATCGCATCCAGCGCTTTCTGCAAATCATCTTCAGCGCGGCAGGTCACTACTTTGCGCGTCATCACTGCCTCCACTTTCGTGGATTTGGCGTCGAGCCCTTCGGCCACGATCTTCAAAGTCAGATCGCGATCGGTCACAATGCCTACCAACTTCTGGGTCTGCCCGTTCTCAATAACAGGTAACGAACCGATGTTTTTGCTCTTCATCAACTTCGCTGCTTTTGCCACCATGTCAGTTGGCAGGCAGCAAACGGGGTTTTTCGTCATTATTTTTTTACACTTCTTCACAAGGATTCTCCTTCAAAGCTGTGCTATTTAAGTTGTTGGCTTTATCGCAAGTAGCCAATCACAAACAGTATTATTAGAACTATTACGATTGTGTACAACATTGGAAATCTCCTTTCTTGTATTGTGCATGGAGAGGCAGCCTATCTGGTCACTCCTCCTATTTTCAACGAAGCGAGGCTCTAAACGATCCCCAACAGGTTCAAAGCGATGAGTATGACGGCGATAACGATCAAAATATGGATCCAACTGCCTGTTTGCGGGAAGCTTGGACTTATGTTCCGCCCGAAAAAGCCAAGCAGCCACAGGATTACCAGAATTACGATGATGGTCCACAACATGAGATTTCTCCTTTTTAGCTATTTAATCTATATTCATACTACAACAAACACTCCCCAGCCGCATCCACCGACCGGGGAGTGTTGTTCTCCGCCATTTGGGGGAGACATATTTCTCAGAAAATGTCGAAGTAAGCTCGAGCAGGAAAACGCTCTCGAACTCTTTTGGCAACCTGACGGTCTGTTAAACTTTCGGCGTCGTCTACGCTGACAATATTGTCCAACATTCCTTCGCTCTCAAGGCGTTTTTCGAGTTCGTACTTGGCTTCTCCCGGTCCAAAAATTTGAATCGACTTCGCGTCACCAATGTGCGCGATCACTTTATCGTAATATTCGCCGAGATGATTCCAGAATCGACGGTCGCGTACATCCTCTGCTGAGCCATCTCCGGGTACATTACTGGAATAGCGGACATAATGTTCCATGTCTGAAGTGATTATTTTTCTTTCTTCACCATTGTTTGCGATACTTACGATAACAGCCTTGTTATGGTCAAGCCACAATCCAACTTTTTTGTTCATTAATGATCTCCTTTTGACCGCGCTTCCGATTTTCACAAGACATGGTTGTTTTTTCTTCTAACAACAAACATTCCCCGGCTACATCCGCCGACCGGGGAGTATTCGTCTCATTCGCTTGGTTGACCGAACAATATTTAGATCATCAACGATCAGGTTATTTTCCAGCACGGATCTTGGAACCGCTCAGCGGAGCACCGAAGAGCGGCGCAAACACGCAGAAGTCAAATATGCCAGCGGCTAGAGGCACTAGTCCAACGATCAATACGATCGTGCCGGTCGTTACGTTGTCGATTCCAAAAAAGCCCCAAACAACCAAAGCGAGGCCTACCACGATGCGTACAATACGACCATTCCTCGAAGCCATGAAAGATATAAACGGGTTCATGTTTTTTTCTCCTTTTGAGCGATTGGCTCTATTATTTATCTTACAATTAATCATCCTCGGCCGCATCCATCCCTCGGGGAGTGTTGCTCTCCGCCACTTGGGGGAGGCTCCATCAGAAGCGCTGCCCGAGCCAATAAGGATCAACAAGCGTTACCAGAACCCCCCAGATGGAACCTAACACTGCGCCTCCTATAACATCACGCGGATAGTGAGCGCCAACATACATTCGGGTGAAGCCGACCAGTACGGCAACTATATACAGAGGGACGATTCCCCACATGCCAAGCTGGAACTGGTGGCTGAGCAGCGTCACCAGGAAAAATGTCTGGGCGGTGTGACCACTGGGAAAGGAGCGACCTGGTTGCCGCCAGCCGATGACCCGCGTCCCCTCAAGATCGAGAAATGGGCGGGTACGATCCGTCAGCGCCTTGATGGTCTCCACAAATAACCACAGGGTGAGCGTGCCGAGGATGACCTCGACGGCCAAGCGGCGGTAGTCCAGTATGAAAAACAGGCCGGCCAGGAGGAAAGCGATCAGCATATTGCCCGCCTGCGTCACCAGCCACATGACGCGATCCAGCCACCTGGGATGGTAGCCCCGAAGGTTAAAGAGCAGGAAAATCCAGGTATCCAGGCGCTGGCCGGCTGACCACATCAGGGACAAAGCGATCAGAGCAAAGAGGAACAGCATGCTCATCAGTGCCTGTTGGGCCAACAGTGCCGCGAACAGGGCCGCTCGTGGCGCGCTCGGTAGCCAAACAAGGAACAAGACCAGTCCAATCACCAGGCTTGCCAGGAGAGTGGGCCGTCGATATACAGACCAAGGCCGAGTGATTGGCGCCTCCGGCGGCAAGGGCGCCTCTCGGGGGTCGCTATTCATGGGACACCAATTCGCGATCAATGGCTGGTGATACTACGGGCTGCCCTCCCATCGTCGCGTCAGCTGCGCCAACCATAACCGTAAGGGCGCGAGGGTGAACCAGAACTGTTACAGGCCCCTGGTCAAGCAGGACACCGTCGGCAAGTACCGGCATTGGCGGGTCTGAATGAATCTTAAGTCGCTTGACCCGGTAATGCTTGATGTGGGCATCCTCTACTGCGCCACCGGTGGACTGCATGGCATAAGAGATCAGGTCCAGCTTGCTCATATCTGAAAAAACGAATACGTCCAGACGGCTGTCGTTCCAAGATACATCGGGAGAGATTTGAAAGTGCGGCCCAATAAAAGGCATATTGGCAATCAACACCATGTACGCACTCATGTCGAGCCGGTTACGCCCCTCAAGAATCATACGCAGGCGCGAAGGTGTCGAAGAGACAAATGTGGACAGTAGATTTCCAATTTGCGCCAGATCGCCGTGCTGGAGGTCGTCCGCAGCAGAATATAGATCGGATAAGAGCCCTAATGTCGCAGCTTCCAGGAACCAGCGACTGGCCCGGCCGCTGCGCACATTTCCAACGTCAAGCTTTAGCCGGCGGCCCTCGCGCAGGAGCGCAACGGCATCTGCAATTGTGCCGGGGATGCCCAGGTTAAAGGCCACATTGTTTCGCGTGCCGGTGGGGATGATGCCGAGAGTTGCAGAGCTGCCTACCATGGCGCCCACGACACTATCAACGGTTCCGTCGCCGCCCGCCACGACGACCAGCTTGATGCCCCCCCTGATTGCGCTACGTACCACGGCTTCAACCCGGCTATCCGGGCGTACCATAAAGACTTCCGGCAATATATACCAGCTCTGCATCTCGGTAAGGATATCGGCAAGCTGCTGTGGCGATTCTTCTGGCTGGCCGGATATCGCATTAAAGATGAGTTTTGCCCGGAGCGGGCGGCGAGTGGCGATGCTGAACATGCTTTAGCCTACCGTTTCTTTTTGCTGCTGTTTGAGTTGGAAATATGCAACGCTTAGGTAAGCGCCAAAGAGAAAGATAAGGCTGCTCAGATAGGCCCAGACCAGGAAGGCGATAATGGCTGTCACCGAACCATAGACCAGGTTCGAGACGGAGAGATAGGTGGAGACAAAAGATAAGAAGGCTTTCTTGGCGAGTTCCCAGAGCAAACCGGCCCCCATCGCACCGGGTAAAACCTCGCGCCAGGTAGAAGCACCATGCGGGAGCATGATGTAGAGCACCATGAATAAGGCAACATCGAGCAAGATAGCCAGCACCAAACTGACACCGCCCCCCATTGAAATGATTGGGGCGGGTAACAAGGTGCGGAGGTGGGCAACCATACTGCCAGCAAACGAAGCCAGGAAGAGAGCCGGGCCAACGAAGATCAGGACAAACAGGATGGCCACCCCACGCCGCTTCCAGACAGCGCGGCGTTGTTTTACACCCCAAATTCCTTTCAAGGTGTGAGTAAACGTGTAAAAAATTGTAGATG
>CAZLOC010000337.1:0-4426 GCA_964560935.1 uncultured Anaerolineaceae bacterium
GGCTGGTAGAACTCATCGGCGATCAGGGCTTCGAGGTCAGCGTCGGTGATGACTTTCTTGCGATCGGCCAATTCCTTGAAACGGGTGAAAGCCTGGTCGAGTTCGGCTTCGTCAAGCGCATGGCCCATCTCGGCCAGTCGGTTGCGCAGGGCATGGCGGCCAGAATGCTTGCCAAGCACCAGATTGGTCTGGCTGACACCCACGTCTTCGGGGCGCATGATCTCGTAGGTCTGGTTGTTCTTGAGCATGCCGTCCTGGTGGATGCCCGCCTCGTGCGCAAACGCGTTCGCGCCGACAATGGCCTTATTGGGCTGCACGCTGATGCCGGTGTAATTACTGACCAGTTTGCTGACGCGAGAGAGTTGGGTGGTTTCAATGCCCGTCTCCAACTTGTAGACAGGGTGACGGGTTCTGAGCGCCATGACCACTTCCTCGAGCGAGGTATTACCTGCCCGTTCGCCGATGCCGTTGATGGTTACTTCGGCCTGACGCGCCCCGGCGCGGATACCCGCCAACGCGTTGGCCGTCGCCAACCCCAGGTCATCATGGGTGTGCACCGAGATGGTGATCTCATCACTCATCCCCGGCGTGTTGGCCTTGATGTCCGCGATCAGCGCACCGAACTCTTCAGGCATGGTGTAACCAACCGTATCAGGGATATTGAGCGTGGTCGCGCCCGCTTCAATGGCAACACCCAGCACTTCGTACAGGAATTCCGGGTCAGAGCGACCGGCGTCTTCAGGACTGAATTCCACATCCTCGCATAATGAGCGCGCATAAGCCACCATTTCACGTACCTTATCCACCACCTGCTCACGAGTCATGTTGAGCTTGTGCTGCATGTGGATTTCGGACGTGGCCAAAAAGGTGTGGATGCGGGGCTTTTGCGCCCCTTTGACCGCTTCCCAGGCTTTATCGATATCGCTCTTTGTAGCGCGTGCCAGCCCGCAAATCACCGGGACTTTAACCTGCTCCTCACCCTTCGACTCGCTCAGGGCAACGCCCACCGGCGGGTTGCCGATCTCGTCCGCTATCCGGCGAACAGCCTCCAGGTCATCGGGCGAGGCGGCGGGAAAGCCCGCTTCGATAATGTCCACGCCCAGACCAGCCAGGTTGCGGGCCACCTCCAGCTTCTCAGCCGAGGTCATTGTCGCGCCGGGAGATTGTTCACCGTCTCGTAAAGTGGTATCGAAAATCTTGACGTAGTTACTCATAAAATTATCTCCTGTAGGTCACGTTTGAAACATGACCTACGATGTCTTCCAATTCTCCGGCCGCAACGAGCGGACTGCCGCCCCTGCCTGCCACATCTCCGATTCGCGCATCGCTTTCAGCTCTACTTCCAGGTTCTGGCGATAGTTCGGGTCGGAATTTTTCTCTAGCACGATGCGGGTCTCTCCGCCGGTTACCACGCTCTGGTACAGTTCAACGAAAACGGGGGCGACCGCGTCACGGAACTTGTCCTTCCAATCCAGCGCGCCACGTTGGGCAGTGGTGGAGCAATTGGCGTACATCCAGTCCATACCGTTCTGGGCCACCAGGCGGATGAGCGATTGGGTCAATTCCTCAACAGTCTCGTTGAAAGCCTCAGACGGGGAATGTCCGTGTTTGCGCAGTTCGTTGTACTGTGCTTCCATCACACCCGCCAGCGCGCCCATCAAAATGCCGCGTTCGCCGGTCAGGTCGGAGTAGACTTCGTTCTCGAAGGTGGTCGGGAAGAGATAGCCCGCGCCGATGGCAATGCCAAGAGCGATGGTGCGCTCTTCGGCCTTGCCGGTAGCATCCTGGTGGACGGCATAACTGGCGTTGATACCGGAGCCATCCAGGAAATTTCGGCGCACGCTGGTGCCGGAGCCTTTGGGCGCGACCAGAGCCACGTCTACGTGCGGCGGCGGGATCACGCCGGTCTGGTCTTTGTAGGTGACCGAGAATCCGTGTGAGAAGTAGAGCATGTCGCCCTCGTTCAGGCACTCGACGATCTTCGGCCACTGCGAGCGCTGACCGGCGTCCGAGAGCAAATATTGGACAACCGTACCGCGCTCGGCAGCTTCTTCAACAGAGAAGAGCGTCTCGCCGGGTACCCAGCCGTCCGCGACGGCCTTGTCCCAATTTGATGTGCCCTGGCGCTGTCCGACGATGACCTTGACACCGTTATCGCGCATGTTCAACGCCTGGGCAGGGCCCTGCACGCCGTAGCCAAGCACAGCTACCACTTCGTCTTTGAGCACTTCACGCGCCTTCTCAAGCGGGAATTCGTCGCGGGTCACGACATCTTCGACTACGCCTCCAAAATTTATTTTTGCCATAAGATAATTTCTCCATTGTTCATTGTGTCATTGCGAGGAGCCGCGAAGCGACGACAAAGCAATCTTCTGTTAGAAGAGTCGCCGCGTAATTGGGAGATTGCCACGCTCCCTGCGGTCGCTCGCAATGACAGGTATCTTTAATCCGCACCAACCGGGACAAACTCCTCTGCGTGCCAGCCGTTCCCATTCGCACCGGGTGTGCGGCGGATGCCGGAATGTTCACCACGGGTCATGGCAACCTGTCCTGTACGAACCATTTCCAGGATGCCAATCGGGCGCAGCAGTTCGATCATGCCTTCGACCTTGTCTTCGGTGCCAGTAGCTTCCACAATCACGGAATCAGGCGCAACGTCCACGATACGAGCGCGGAAGATGGCGGCCAGGTTATTGATCTCACTACGCTGCTCGGGCGTCGCCTTGACCTTGATCAGCGCCAGGTCGCGGGTCACAGATGGCTGCCGCGTGACGTCTTGCACGTCGATCACGTTGACCAGTTTGTACAGATGGGCCTCGATTTTGCGGGCATCCACGTCATTTTCACAGTTCGTCACAATCGTCATACGCGAGACGCCTGGTTTTTCGGTACGCCCAACAGCCAGAGACTCGATATTGAAATTGCGGCGGCGAAACAATGACGCTACACGGTTCAACACACCTGGCTTATCTTCAACAAGGGCGATCAGTGTGTATTGCATTTTTCTCTCCTATTCCTTTTCAACTGCAGTGCGTACCGGACGCCGCAGCATCTGGTCCAACGCCGCGCCAGTGGGCACCATCGGGTAGACCGCTTCTTCCTGTTCCACGCGGAATTCGAGCAGCACCGGTCCGGGCGTATCGCGGGCAAACGCGATGGCATCCTGCACCTCTTCGGGTTTGGTCACCAGCCGGGCCGGGATGCCGTGCGCTTCGGCGATCTTCACAAAATCGGGCGTACGCATGTTGACCGCCGAGTAGCGTTTCTCGAAGAAGAATTCCTGCCACTGGCGCACCATACCCAGGAAATTGTTGTTCATGATGGCGATCTTGACGTTGGCGCCTTCCTGGGCAGCAGTGGACAGTTCCGCCTGCGTCATCTGGAACCCGCCATCTCCAACCACCGTCCAAACTTCCTCGTTCTTATTCGCAAACCAGGCTCCAATGGCCGAGGGCAAACCAAAGCCCATCGTGCCTGCTCCGCCGGATGATAGCCAGCGCTTGGGTTTTTCCATAAAGTAATATTGTGCTGTCCACATCTGATGTTGTCCGACGTCCGTGGTGACAATTGCGCCGCCCTCGGTTGCTTCCCACAGGTCATGCACCAGATGCGAGACATGCAGCTTGCCATCGTCCGGCCAACTCATGATGCTGCGTGCGTCGCCATCAGCTTTCCACTCTCTGATTTGTTTCATCCATTCTTCGTGCTCGTACTCATCCACCATGGGGATAAGATCGGTCACCACAGTTTTCAGGTCACCAACCAGCGGCACATCCGCTTTCACGTTCTTGTGGATTTCAGAAGGGTCGATATCAATGTGGATTTTCTTTGCGCCGGGCGCATAGGTGTTGAGCGTGCCGGTCACGCGGTCGTCGAAGCGCATGCCAAAGGCCAACAGCAGATCGGCATTCTGGATAGCCAGGTTACAATGCGCTTCGCCGTGCATGCCCATCATCCCCAGGCTGAGTTCATGCGAAGCCGGAAACGCGCCCAGGCCAAGCAGGGTCATTGCCACTGGAGTGTTGGTCTTGATGGCGAAATGCTGCAAGACTTCCTCCGCGCCAGACATCATGACGCCATGTCCGCAAAGGATGACCGGGCGTTCGGCATTCTCGATCAATTTCACCGCCTTCTGCAGATCTGCTTTCGGCGCATGGGATGGCGGCTGGTAACCCGGCAACTTCACTTGTTCGGGATACATGAACTCTGTCTGCTCAATTTGCGCGTTCTTGCAGATATCGATCAGCACCGGCCCGGGCCGCCCGCTGCGAGCGATATAAAAAGCCTCCCGCACGGTCCTGGCGATCTCATCTGCACGCGTCACCAGGTAATTGTGCTTGGTGATCGGCAGCGTAATGCCGGTCACATCTGTCTCCTGGAAGGCGTCTCCCCCGATCAAGTGTGCATGCACCTGCCCGGTGATGCA
>CAZLOC010000338.1:0-4406 GCA_964560935.1 uncultured Anaerolineaceae bacterium
GGTTCCTTTATCCTGACCAGGACTTACTTCGGCAGATTTGTGTTTGCCTTGGGTGGTAACGAAGAAGCGGCGCGCCTTGCCGGCGTGAACATCAACGGGATGAAGGTGCTCCTGTACGCGATGTGCGGTTTTATTTCTGGTATCACCTCTGTCCTGTTGCTGTCGCGGGTTTTTGCAGGTCAGACTGCTACCGGCCAGGGCCTTGAGTTTGATGCTCTGACGGCAGCACTTCTGGGAGGCGTCAGTTTCAAAGGCGGTGAAGGCACGATTTTCGGATTGATGACAGGTATCTTAATCATCGGCGTCTTGAACAATGCCATGCAACTGGCCAGCTTTCCCGATTTTTCTCAGAATGTGGTCAAGGGCGCAGTTTTGCTGGTTGCAGTAGGGTTTGACGTTTACCAAAAAAGCGCCAAAGCCAAAGAGACGGTTAAAAAGGTAGCCGCATAAGGTCAACCTAAGGTTGATGCTTGGGCTTAATAGTTTCACATAAACAAATCTACCAACCAGGGAATCAGGTTATGCCTATCAATACTCCACCTATCAATAAGCGATTTGATCCAGATGCGCATTACGCTGTAGCAATGCAACCGCCTCCAGCATACACCCATCACGTCAAAAGGCGGTACTTGGATATTTCCTACGCTAGCCTCTCTTTATCTCAAAAACTTGATATTTATTTACCCGATGAAGGGAAGGGACCTTTCCCGATCATCCTGTCGATCCACGGCGGCGCTTTCATGGGCTGTGATAAAGCGGACATGCATGTCCAGCCGATGCTGGAAGGGTTGAATCGAGGCTATGCGGTTGTGGCGTTGAATTACCGTTTGAGTTGGGAAGCCACCTTTCCGGCGCTGGTGCAGGATGTGAAAGCCGCGGTGCGCTGGGTGCGAGGCAATGCTGACTGGTATCATTTTGATCCGGAGAGAATTGCGGCCTGGGGTGGTTCAGCAGGCGGTTATCTATCCATCATGTTGGGGGTTTCAGCGGGCATTTCAGAGCTGGAAGACTTAAGTCTGGGTAACCCCGATCAACCCTGCAACGTCCAGGCTGTTGTCGATTGGTACGGCCCCACAAATTTCCTCAAGATGGATGAGCAGTTGACTGCCAGCGGTCTGACCCCCATGGAAGGCGCTGAGCACAGCGATGCGAACTCCCCTGAATCATGGCTGTTGGGCGGCAAAATCACTGAAATCCCCGAACAGGTGAAAGCAGCTAACCCAGAGACCTATGTCCGAGAGAACGCGGCGCCTTTTTTGATCCAGCATGGGGTTGCTGATTTTACTGTACCGGTTCAGCAGTCCATCGGTTTGGCTGAGAATCTGAAACGTGTCTGTGGGGAGGACAGGGTGGTCCTTGAACTGTTCGAGGGGTTTGAACATGGCGATCGCAGGTTTGAGTCGCCTGTGAATGTCAAAAGGGTGCTTGATTTCATCGATCAGCATTTGAAAAGAACCTGATCATTTTTGGAAATCATTTTTTTCATAGGAATTTATCATCCATTCCGATATGGAATGAGTCGTATCACTAAATGAATTGCTGTTTCATTTAGGAAGATGTATGCTATTTTTAATGTGATAAACATCACAAAAGGAAATTCCCTACTAATCAGAAAAAGGAGAAATCACATGAAGAAAATAACCGTCTTGATACTCGTCACCGTGATGGTGCTGGTATCTGCCTGTTCGGCTGCGACCGAAACAGCTGCTCCAGAACCAGCAGCGCCAGAAACAACTGCGCCTGAGCCTGCAGCTCCAGAACCAGCCGCCCCGGAAGGGAAAGGGATCATCGCAGTCTGCTTGCCGGCTCTGGATAATCCCCTTATGCTTGGATTCCAGGATGCCTTCACGGGTGCCTTTGGCGCCGATTACGATGTCCAGGTAGCCAGCGCCGATGGCAATGCCAACACCCAGTCCACCCAGATCGAAAACTACACGGCCATGAACGTGAAATTCATGTTCGTTATGGCAGTGGAACCGACCAGCATCGTGCCCAAGCTAAAGGCGGCGAAAGAAGCGGGCATTTCCATCTTGTTTGCTGGTGGGGATCCGGGAGATCCGGATGCTTATACATCTGTCATGCACATGAATCAGTTCCTGTCTGGTCACTATGCAGCCTACATGGCCAAGCAGTGGGTTGACGAAACCTATCCGGACGCTGCTCCAGGTTCAGTTGAAACGGCGATCTTCGAATCAACGCTCAACCCGGAAGCTGTTGATCGTTCTGCAGGGCTTAAGATGATATCCGAGCCTTACTTGAAGAATGCCAAGGGTGAATACATTGACGTTGCCGGGAACGTTGTTGATGAAGCAAACAAAGTCGATAATCCGGCTTATTCGCCTGCTGTGACCGTTGTTCAAATCGTGCAAGCGGAGATGTTCCAAGCCGGACAGACCGCGATGCAGAATGTTCTAACCACCAACCCTGATGTAAAACTCGTCATCGCGTATGCAGGCGATGGGGCTATGGGCGCCTCCCAGGCTATCATGGATGAGTACGCCAAGGGAGAAGGGGTCAGTGCCATAGATGATTTGAACAAAGTAGCAGTTTTTAGTGTAGGCTTGCTCGGCCCTGAAGGCCCGGCGGTAGCTGACTCTTCCACTGGAAAAGGTGTATTTCGCGGCACAGTTCGTTTTGGCGGAGATTTGATTGGTAGGACGATGGAATATGCCACCAAGATGGTGAACGGCGAGAATGTTCCAAAGGACATTTGGGATGATCTGGAACTGGTAACATCTGTGGATGGCAAGCTCATGTCTGTGCCTGTTGAGAGCGCCACCGTTCTTACCGTTCCAACTGTTGAGCCAAAGGAATTGATCCTGCCCGGCCCACCCCCTCCATAAAAAGTTGGGGTTGAAATCGGTCACCCTATAACATACAGGATTGGGCTGGGGATCATCCCCCAAAACGGGAATCTCCAGCCCTTTGTTTACAAGAGAAAAGAAATTTTCGATGATGAGGCTTAATGAATACAGAATATGCCGTTGAGATGAAGGAGATATGTAAGCGTTTTGGTGGCGTTCATGCTCTCAAAGACGTGAACCTGGAACTTCGGCGTGGTGAGATCATGGGCATTGTAGGGGATAATGGGGCGGGAAAATCAACCTTAATGAAAATTCTTTCAGGGGCTTATCAGGCGGATGAGGGCGAGATTTACATTGATGGCAAAAAAGCCCACATCCAGAATCCTCAAGATTCTTTTAATCTGGGAATTAGCATGATCTACCAAGACTTGGCCTTGTTCAACAATCTGGACGTCACCAAGAACATTTTCGTTGGCAGGGAACTTGTTCGTGGGCCATTCGGAATTTTCCTGAACAAGAAAAGCATGTACCAAAAAACAGTAAATTTGATCCGGGAGTTACGCGTCGACATCAAATCGCCAAAACTGAACGTAGCCAGCATGTCCGGTGGACAGCGCCAGATGGTTGCCTGCGCCCGTGCGATTGCTTTCCAATCGAAGATTTTGATCATGGATGAGCCAACCGCTGCGCTGGGCGTTACGGAAGCAAACAAATTGCTGGGCCTGATCAGGAACTTGAAGGATATGGGCCTCTCGATCTTGCTCATCACCCAGCGCATTCCGGATGTCCTGGCAATAGCCGATCGCGTATTTGTCCTAAAAGGTGGCCAGCGGCAGGATATTCTGGAAGTTAGCAGGGTCACGCTCGATGATGTGGTGACCATGATTGTAAAAGGCAAAGCTGGTAATGGGAATCAAATTCCGGATGTAGAGTATAGATCGTTTGGATAATATCCATCGAAATATTACGAGGAATAATGGCGAAAATTAACTTAAGCGGTCTGAAAAAATATACGGTCATGTTCGTGCTCGCGATCCTTATGGTGCTCTTTTCGTTCACGAGTCCCTATTTCCTCACTGTACGCAACCTGACTAACATTGTCACGCAAAACACTTACTTCATTATCGTGGCGATTGGTTTATCATTCGTGATGATCGGTGGCGGGATCGACCTGTCCGTTGGATACCAGATGTCCTTGGTCGGGGTCGTCACTGCCATGCTGATGGTTGTTTATGACGTTCCGGTCTGGCTGGCAGTCACGCTGGGATTGTTACTGGGCACGATTTTAGGATTGCTCAACGGCCTGATCGTTTCCAGCATCAAGGTCTTCCCTTTGATTGCTACCTTAGCGACCAGCATCGTTTTTCAGGGGATATCCTACATGATTTCGAAGGCGAACACCTTCCGGAGTTATCCGGATGTATTCCTCTTTCTCACCAAGGAAAGGTTTCTCGGCATGCCTTTTGACGTTTTCCTGGCCCTGGTACTCGCCATCCTGGTCAGTATCGTCTACTCTGAAACCGTGTTCGGTTTCAGGTTGATGGCACTGGGCGGCAACGAGGAAGCCTCCCGGTTATCTGGCATCAATATCCGCAAAATGAA
>CAZLOC010000339.1:0-4395 GCA_964560935.1 uncultured Anaerolineaceae bacterium
GGTGCGAGCGCAGGCGAAACACAATATTTCTGTGTTCGAAAAATCCGAAGTGGAGATGATCGTCACCGATTGCGCTACTTGCGGTTCCACACTTAAGGAATACGGCGCTTATCTCAAGGATGACCCCGAATGGGCCGAAAGGGCCGATGCCTTTAGTCAGAAAGTTCGGGATGTGAGTGAATTCCTGATGGAGATCCCGCTCGAAAGGCCCAAGGGGCGCATTCAGGAAAGGGTCACCTACCATGATCCCTGCCATCTGCGCCGGGCGCAACACGTTTGGAAGCAGCCGCGTGAACTACTCGGGCTGATCGATGGACTTGAATTCGTGGAACTGCCCGAGTCGGACTGGTGCTGCGGCTCTGCAGGCAGCCAGCTCATCACCCATTATGAAACATCGCTCCACGTGTTGGATCGCAAAATGGACAATCTCGAAAGTACGCAAGCTCAAGTAGTTGCTTCGGGCTGCCCAGGCTGCCAGATGCAATTGAATACCGGCATCCGGCGCCGCGGGCTGGATGTGCGCGTCGTCCATCCCATCACGCTTCTGGATGAAGCATACGAGGCCTCCGATGGATAGTCATTTCATTGGTCAATTGATCGAAGCTGTGGGGAAAAAATATGTTCTGCATACGCCAGAAGATCTGGCGGTCTATAGCTATGATGGCACTTTTGCGGAAAGCCTACCGGATGTTGTTGTGCTGCCAGCTACCACGGAGCAGGTCAGCCAGATTGTCAAGCTGGCCGCCACGGCGCGGGTTCCGGTCGTGCCGCGTGGCATGGGTTCGGGGATGGCAGCCGGGTCCATCCCGTTCAAAGGCGGGATAGTCATCAGCCTGACGCGCATGAATCATATTTTGGAAATCGATACCGAAAACGCAACCGTTCGGACCGAAGCGGGCGTCGTCACCGCGGACTTGCAGGCTGCGGTCGAAAAAATCGGGTTTTTCTATCCCCCTGACCCGTCCAGCATCCGCCACTCGACCATTGGCGGGAACATCGCCTGCAACGCGGGCGGGCCGCGCTGCCTGAAGTACGGCGTGACCGGCGATTACGTTCTCGGCCTGACCGTCGTCCTGGCCGACGGTCGCATCCTGAAAACGGGCGGCAAGCCCATCAAGGATGTCACCGGCTATGATTTGAACGGTCTGTTCACCGGTTCCGAAGGGACGCTCGGCCTGATCACAGAAGCTTTGTTGCGGTTGGTTGCCAAACCCCGCTATGCCAGGACGGCACTGGCTGAATTTGCGTCCCTCGATGAAGCTTCGCGCACGGTGAATGCCATCCTCCTGGCCGGTATCCTTCCTGCGGCGCTGGAACTGATGGACCAGACTGCAATTGTGTGCATCGAAGAAGCACTACACCTGGGTCTGAATACGGATGTGGAGGCCTCGCTTATCATCGAAACCGATGGGGCGGACGAACAGACCGTTTTGAGAGAAATCGAAGCTGCAGCTCGTATTTGCCAGGAATCCGGTGCGCAGTCCGTGAAACTGGCAGGGGACGAGTCCGAGCGTGCCAGCCTGTGGAAAGCACGCCGCTCGATGTCGCCGTCCCTGGCGCGCAAAGCGCCCAACAAACTGGGTGAAGATATCACCGTGCCACGCAGCGCCATTCCCGAAGTGATCAAGCGTTTGCGGGCTATCAGCGCCAAACATGGCCTGCCGGTTGTGATCTTCGGCCACGCCGGGGATGGAAACCTGCATCCAAATATTCTTTTTGACAAACGTCAGCCGGAACAATGGCAAAAAGCCGAACAGATGGTTGCTGAAATCTTCGAAGCTGCCCTCGCCGTTGGAGGGACGCTCTCCGGTGAGCATGGCGTTGGTATGCTCAAACGCCCCTACATGGAACGGGCGCTTGGATCGATATCGATTGATGTTCAACGGCATATTAAGCAGGCTCTTGACCCGTTGAATATCTTGAACCCAGGAAAGATTTTTCCAGCCTAAACCTATTTTTTGGAGTTGATTATGTCTGAGCAAAGTGTCAAAGTCCCTGTCAATACCCTGGTTGATTTCATGCTGGAGGCCCTGGTTGCTATGGGTGCCTCGCTCGAAGATGCCAGGATTATTGCGGATGCCATCATCACTTCTGATTTGTGGGGAATCCGTTCGCATGGAATTGCACATCTAAAGATGTATCATGAGCGTATTAAGAAAGGTTTACAGCTTCCAACCACGCGCATCACGTTAGTCAAGGATACCCCCACTACCGCTGTTATCGATGGTGGGAATGGAATGGGTATGGTGGTTGGTCACCATGCAATGAAAATGGCCATCGAGAAAGCGCGCCAGTACGGGTTAGGCGCCGTTGCCGTGCGCAATTCCAGTCATTACGGCGTTGCCGGTTATTACCCCCTGATGGCTGTCAAGGAAGGGATGGTAGGTTTAAGTGTCACCAATGCGCATCCATCCATAGCGCCAACGTTCGGAGTCAGGCCTATGCTCGGGACAAATCCGATTGCCGTTGCTGCTCCGACAGATGAACCTTTTCCCTACATGTTCGATGCCGCCACTTCGGTCGCCCCACGCGGAAAAATCGAGATTGCTGCTCGGGCTAATAAACCGATCCCCGAAGGCTGGGTGATCAACCAGGATGGTAAATCAGCAACCGATAGCAGCAACATGATCAAAGAAATGGACCTGGGGAATGTGGCTTTGCTCCCAGTGGGCGGATTAGGTGAATTGATGGGAGGTCACAAAGGATACGGGCTGGCAACCATGGTCGAGATTTTCTCGGCTGCCTTTCAGGATGGAACCTATCTGTGGGGTTTGACTGACACTGATGCCGAAGGAAAACCGCAGTTTCTGCGTATCGGCCACTTTTTCCTGGCGATCGACATTGAACACTTCATCCCATTGGATACGTTCAAGGGGATTACAGGCAATATAATGCGTGAGCTTAGGAGTTCTACGATATCACCCGGACAATCTCGGATCTATACCGCGGGCGAAAAGGAATATTACAACACACAACGCGTACGAGCTGAAGGTGTAGAAATTCCACCTGGCGTGCAAAAAGCACTGCAAACATTACAGCAAGAACTGAAACTTTCAAATACCCAACTGGGTTTCTGATGGAGTATCGGTCAGATTAGACCTGTTTCTCCATTCTCCTTTGCAAGCACCCCTGATGATGTTGAACATCATCAGGGGTGCCGGCTAAACTTATTTTCGGTCTCTTTTCGCGAACTGCATAGGTCCTAACTCATTGACCATACCCCATTCGATAGGAGATCGCCTGGGCAGCCTTTTTGAAGGCTTCAGCGATTTCAGTAATCCGTTCTGGTGTCATCCGGCTGGTTGGGCTGGGCCCGCCGATTGCTGCGATCACAGTTCCTCCCCGGTTGAATATGGGAGCAGCTACTGCATAAATCCCTAACTCGTACTCTTCATTATCGACAGCAAAACCTCGCTGGCGAATAACCTCCAACTGATCGCGAAGTTGATCAGGAGATGTGATCGTGTTGTCTGTGTAAGCAGTTAGCGGTTTGTTCAGAATGGCATCCAACTCTTCCGGCGGGAGATATGCCAAAAACAATTTACCGCTGGCCGTGCAATGAGCGGGTAGCTGTTGGCCGACCGCCGCAGCGATCATGAGCGCATGGTTGCTTCGAAGAACTTCAAGATAAAATACTCTTCCCTGGTCAAAAATACTCAGATCGCAGGTTTCATCCCACTCATGAACCAATTCTTTCATGTACGGAAGTGCTTCGTGGCGTAAATCCATACGCCGGATGACTTTGTAACCTAGGTTCGATAACGCTAAACCCAATCGATACTTCTGAACGTCTGGAACCCATTCCAGGTAGCCATAATTGACCAGGGTTGTCACTATTCTGTAGGTGGTCGCTTTGTGCAGACCTACAGCTTGTGCAATTTCGGATATGCCCCGTTCCGGGTGTTCGTCATCAAAGCAATCCATGATTTGAAGAGCCCGTTCGACAGCCCGTACGTTGTATTCGTTAGGATCTTTCATCGTTTGACTTTATCCAGTATGGTTTTATATTGAGTTTCAATTAGATTATACACGAAGCGTTTGTGGGAGACTGTTTTTTGGGTTCGTCATGGCGTTATCATGCGTGTAGTGAGTGTAATGGAAATATGATAGGCGTTATTGAATCTCCACTACATATCTAGTTCGCGTTGGATTTCCTGCCAGATTGCAGTCAGTTGTTTTTCAGTGGCCTATTTTTGTATGCAGTCATAATCCAATCGTTCGCCCATTGTTTTGATGTGATAAAAAAGCCACCGTCCGAAGACGGTGACTCTTATGGGCGCGGAGGGACTCGTATCATCCCCGTAGGGGAAACCCACGACCTTATCATCCCCTTACGGGGACACGGATGGGACAAAAAAGAGCCACTTTGTGAGTGACTCTCTGTGGGCGCGGAGG
>CAZLOC010000340.1:0-4392 GCA_964560935.1 uncultured Anaerolineaceae bacterium
GAAGTGCTCATCATCGCCGGTTGGCCGGAAGCGCGTGAGGAAGAAGGCTGGGAAGCAGACAAGATCGCCAACTTTGCGCTCTTGCAGGAGATCGTGCGCTCGATCCGTAACCTGCGCGCGGAGAAAGGAGTCGCTCCGTCCAAACGAATCGCAGCGACCTTTGCGGGCGGCGGGAAAACTTCCCTGCTCGCCGAGCAGGTCAAAGTCATGACTGCGCTCGCGGGGTTGGACGAATCGCAGGTGACGATTAACGCATCCCTGAAAGAGAAGCCCGAAGGCGCTGCTGCGCTGGTTGTCGGTCCGGTGGAGATTTACCTGCCGCTGGCTGGCATGGTTGATTTGGAACAGGAGCGTGTCCGCCTGAACAAGGAACTGGCCGAAGCCGGATCACACATCACGCGCCTGGAGAAATTGCTTTCCAGCGACTTTGCCAAGAAAGCGCCGGAAGCCGTGGTTGCCAAAGAGCGCGAGAAACTGGCTACCTTTAAGGAAACGGCGGAGAAGATCAAAGCACAACTTGGTTAAAGAAAACTGACGCACTTTCAGATGACGGATGGCCAAAATGGTCATCCGTCTTTGGTTACAAAATCATCAAAACACGAGACATTTGTCATTTGACATTGAATGGGGGATGGATTAATTTAAGTACGACATCTCACAAAGGAGAATTTCCCATGGCAATGAAAATCAACGAAGATTGCATCTCTTGCGGCGCTTGTCTGCCGGAATGCCCAACAGAATCCATCACGGAAGGCGATACCATTTATGTCATCAACGCAAATACCTGTGTCGAGTGTGAGGGTCACTTCGACGAACCACAGTGTGTGTCGGTTTGCCCGGTCGAGTGCATCGTAAAGGCATAATTATCCCGCTACAATTCTTTTTTCGTATCTTCTCAATAAATCGGGGCGTGGGGTGTTGGGGGATGGCTACGCCATCCCCCAACACCCCACATCCCCCCTTCTTTTTGAGAAGATACCTTTTTTCCAATGTAAGCGGGATTGCGTTATAATTAGGATAAACATATCCAAATAAAAACCTTCGGGGCAGGGTGACACCTGCACTGCATTGTATTTGTGCGTGCAAGTGAATTCCCGATCGGTGGTACAGCCCACGAGCTTTTGTCACTCTGAGCCGCGCAGCGGTGAAGAGTCTCAGCATGATCCGGTGGAATTCCGGAGCCGACGGTTATAGTCCGGATAAAAGAAGGTAATTGACTGGCCGACTTGTACGGTTTGGTCTGCTTAGGTGCCCCGAAAACGATTCTGTTTTCGGGGTTTTTCTCAAGCGGCTCGAACCGGACCGCAGCCTGCCTCCCTGCCCCGCAGTTGATTCTCTGCGAGGCTTTTTGTTTACCACAAAGACGCAAAGACTCGAAGACACGAAAACAAAAATTTGTGATTTTGCCGTCTCGCACCGGCGTGCCGCCGTTGCTCGCGGCACGAACGGTGTGCCTTGGTGGTTTTGTGGTCATTTCAGTTATGGATATTCGTTCCCTCACCCAAACCGCTAAATCCAGCCGCAACTGGCTGGGATTGGCCTCCCTGGCCGCCGGGCTGCTGGCCTGGTGGGCCGCGGCGCGTTATAGCGGACTGCCAGCCTTCATCCTGCCCTCGCCCGGTCAGGTGTGGATGCGCTTGCTACGCGCGCTGTCAGATGGCAGCCTGTTCTTCCATGCGGGTGTGACGTTATTCGAAATCTTGCTTGGGTTATTGGCCGGTGCGTTGACCGCGACTGTGCTGGGCTACCTGGTTGCCAAGTCGCGCGCGTTGGAGCGTATGCTCTCGCCTTATCTGGTGGCCTCCCAGGCTGTGCCACTGGTAGCGATTGCGCCCCTGTTGGTCATCTGGTTTGGGCCGGGGATGTTCTCGAAAATCCTGATCTGTGCGCTGATCGTATTCTTCCCGGTGCTGGTCAATACCGTGGTTGGAGTGCGCGCCGTGCCGGTTGCCTTACACGATCTGATGCGCTCGCTACACGCCACACGCGGACAGATTTTGCTGAAGCTCGAAATCCCGGCTGCCCTGCCCATTTTCCTGGGCGGACTGCGCATCGGTGCCACGCTCTCGGTCATCGGCGCGGTGGTAGGCGAACTGGTCGGTGCGGACATGGGATTGGGTTTCCTCATCAACGTCGGCCGCGGACAGTATGACACCGCGCTGGTCTTCGTGGCAGTGTTTACCCTAATCGCCCTGGCGCTTATGCTGTATGGCCTTGTAATTCTACTGGAGAAGAGATTTTTGAAATGGCAACAAGTTCCGTCCTGAGTGGAGCGTACAGTCCGAGTCAAAGGACAATGCATATGCTTCGACTATGTTCGCGAGGTACGCTCACTCCGCTTTACGCGAATAAATATCAAAGGAGATTTACAATGTTTCGCAAGTTGGTTTTGATCATGCTTGGGCTGGGGCTCATCCTTTCGACCTATGCCAGCCCTCAGTTGGGGATGGAGAACCATTATGGATAACGTACCTGCTATCCTGTTCGTTATCATGAGGGACCGGGAATTCTTGGGCGACCGCAGAGAATTTGCCGACCAGATCGTGAGTCAACTTTTTCCTGAATTCCGGAACAAGGGATTAACGGGGACTAAGTTAATCATCGATCCAGCCATGCCGACAAAATTCGATGGCGAAGATCCATTGAGTTACCCACTTGCGATCATGGCCGTCTTGACGACAATGAAAGAGCATGGCATGGGGGAATTGGATCTCGACAATAAACACAGCATAGCTTGGGCGAACTACACGGATCCCATGGGAGGCCGTGGTCTGGTGTACGTTGTATTCCCCATCTCCCTCGATACAAAATTTGCCCGGCGGGAGAACATCTTCGACGGAATTTTAGGCTGGCTGAAGAGAAACGCCCGCCCGTCCTTTGCTTATGCCTCCACAACTGTGGCACTGGTTGTTACCGCAGCATGGTGTCTGCTCCGTCTAGCCGTGCCGCAAACCCTTGCCGATGCGCGATTCCCCTCTGCCCTTTGGCTTGGCACCTACGGGATGCTTCTCCTCAGTGGGGTCATTGCTTTGCTCCTAGGCACAGCAGGTCTTTATTCGAAGGCCAGAGGATTTTCGATTGGAGGAATGGCCGTCGCGTTGATCGCATTGATTCTTATGTCCGCCAGCCGTCCCGGGCAACCAGAGTCCCGGAATTTGAGTAGTCCAACAACAAATAATCTCAATGAAGCGGGGCAGTTCGCCCACGTCAAGTTGCCGGTTGGATATATTCCCAATATCCAATTCGCACCGTTATATGTATCCATTGAAAAGGGATACTTCCGTGAGGCGGGCATCGAAATCGAGTTCGATTATTCGTTCGAGACGGATGCGGTTGCGTTGGTAGGCGCGGATGAGTTACAGTTTGCGGTCGTCTCAGGCGAACAGGTGCTACTGGCGCGTGCGCAGGGATTGCCGGTGGTCTATGTGGCAGCCTGGTACCAGCAGTATCCGGTGGCGGTGGTATCGAAGGTTGAAGAGGGCATCCTGATGCCGTCCGACTTGAAGGGCAAAAAGATCGGCCTGCCAGGCTTGTATGGCGCAAACTATATTGGGCTGGAGGCGCTGCTTTTTTCGGCGGGCCTGAGCGATGCGGATGTAACCCTTGACTCGATTGGCTTCAACCAGGTGGAAGCGCTGGCGACCGATCAGGAGCAGGCTGTGTCGGTTTACGCGGCCAACGAGCCGGTGCAACTGCGGGCGCAGAATTACGAATTGAACGAAATCCGTGTAGCAGACCATGTACAACTGGCCTCGAATGGATTGATTACCAACGAGAAAACAATTACTGAAAATCCCGATCTGGTCCGCCGCATGGCGAAAGTTTTGTTGCAGGGACTGGCAGATACGATTGCAGATCCTGACGAAGCCTACGAAATGAGCAAGGTACATGTTCCTAACCTGGCCGAAGCGGATGAAGCCGTACAAAAAGAAGTGCTAGCGCGCTCGATTGAGCTGTGGAAAGCCGAGCGCCTGGGTTTTTCGGACGAGCAGGCCTGGCAGAATATGCAGGATACTTTGCTGAAGATGGGTTTGTCAGAAGAAGCTTTGGAGATCGAGAAGGCTTTTACGAACGACTTTGTGCCGTAATGTACCTTGACCCCATTCTTACCGTCCGCGATTTGAGCGCCGTGTTCCCCGATAGCAACGGCGGTCTGCGCGCGTTAGATAGCGTCTCGTTCGAGATCTGCCCACAGGAATTCGTGTGTGTGCTGGGGCCTTCGGGCAGCGGCAAGAGCACTTTATTGCGTATCCTGGCTGGGCTGTTGCCGCCTACCTTCGGGGAGGTCACTTTCCATGACGGCGAGCAACCCAGGATCGGCATGGTCTTCCAGCAGGCCAACCTGATGCCTTGGCGCTCTGTTCTCGAGAACCTGACCCTGCCACTCGAACT
>CAZLOC010000341.1:0-4370 GCA_964560935.1 uncultured Anaerolineaceae bacterium
CTGCGCTACATCATCACGCCCGAGGGCATTGCCCTGCGCGCTCGCCTGACGGTGGATTACATCGAGCGTTCGTTTGACCTGTATCGCAGGACCCGTCAGCGTGTGAAAACGCACCTGGACGAGGTCAAAAAGGCTGGTCATAGCCGCATCCGGCTGGTGGGGGAAGGCGACGTGGCCGATATTTGCCGCCTTTCGTGTCTCGAACAGGATGTTCAGATTGTGACTGACGGGAAAACCCCGACGCTTGAAGTGAAAGGATTTAAAGTCTTGCTACATATGGAGGGTATCAATGAATGACGAACGCCATATTTTGATCACAGGTGGGGCAGGCTATATCGGTTCCCTCCTGACCTCGGAACTGCTGCGCGCCAATTATCGGGTGACGGTCCTGGACTCGCTCCTGTTTGGCGGCGAGGCGCTGGTCCCGTTTTTGCACCACCCCAATTTCCATTTCGTCAAAGCGGACGTGACCGAGCCGCGCGCTATTCGCGACAATACCCGTAGCCAGTGGCCTATCCCGCAAGCGGTGGTGCATCTGGCAGCGATTGTTGGTTTCCCGGCTTGCCAGGCAGTGGGACAGCAAGTGGCCTGGAGGTACAATGTCGAGGCCACGAAAATGGTTTTCGAGCAGGCGGCAGACCTGGGCGTAGGAAGGTGCGTGTTCGCGTCCACATACAGCAATTATGGCCTGTCATCGGATGGAAAGCCGGTCACCGAAGAATCCCCGCTCAATCCACAATCCTTATATGCCGAGACGAAAATCGCAGCAGAAGAATATTTGTTGAGCCAGAAGGACGCTCCAACGGCGCCACTTTCATTCCGTTTTGCCACGCTCTATGGCATTTCTCCGCGCACGCGTTTTGACTTGATCGTTAACCAATTTGTGTTGGAAGCATTCACAAAGCGAGAGTTAATCATTTACCAACGAGGTTATTCTCGCTCGTTTGTGCATGTGCGCGACACGGTGCGTGGCATCATTATGGGATTGGAAGCGCCAGAGGAGAAGGTGCGCGGACAGGTGTTCAATCTGGGTGCGCCGGAAGGCAATTACACCAAGGACGAGATTGTGGCGTTGGTGCTCAAGCGCATGCCAGAGACGGTGGTTGAGTATAAGGATTTGACGTTTGGCGGCGATATGCGCGATATCACCGTCTCGTTTGAGAAAATCCGCCGCGAGTTGGGCTTCGAGACGACACTGACTGTGGACGATGGCGTACGCGAAGTATTGCACGCGCTGAAGTCTGGCTTGATCCGTAATCCGTTGGATGAAAGATACAGGAATGCGCAGTTTATCGTCCAATAGAAACCACAAAGCCACCAAGACACAAAGGCACAGAGATATTAATTGTGTCTCCGTGACTTTATGCCTTCGTGGTAAAGAGGAGACAAAATGACCGGAAAATTCTGGCGAGATAAATGTGTAATTGTTACTGGTGGAGCGGGCTTTTTAGGTTCGTTCGTGATTGCAAAGTTGAAAGAGCGCGGCGCAATGGATATATTTATTCCACGCATTGAGGATTATGATTTAACCGACCGCGATTCTATCAAACGATTATTTGATGGCACACTTAGGAATGACTTTGATGCCGAAAAGATGGTCATCATTCACCTCGCCGCCAACGTAGGTGGCATTGGCGCTAACCGCGAGCATCCGGCGGAATTCTTCTACGACAACCTAATGATGGGTGTGGAATTGATGCACCAGGCCTGGAAACGCGGCGTAGGGAAATTCGTGGCAATTGGAACGGTGTGTGCCTATCCCAAGTTCACGCCGGTGCCGTTCAAGGAAGAGGACCTGTGGATCGGTTACCCAGAAGAGACCAACGCCCCTTACGGCCTGGCCAAGAAGATGATGCTGGTGCAGGCGCAGGCCTATCGCCAGCAGTACGGTTTCAATGCAATTTATTTGCTGCCCGTGAATCTGTATGGCCCGCACGATAACTTCAACTTGCAGACGTCACACGTCATTCCGGCGCTGATTCGCAAGGCTATCGAAGCGCGGGAACGCAGCGAGGAGGAACTGGTCGCCTGGGGCGATGGTTCGCCGACGCGCGAATTCCTGTACGTGGAAGATGCCGCGGACGGGATCGTCGCTGCCGCGGAAAAATACAACGGCCCCGAGCCCGTCAACCTGGGATCGGGCTACGAAATCTCGATCAAAGACCTGACCGAAATGGTCATCCGCCTGACCGGTTTCGAAGGTAAGCTGGTTTGGGACACCGAAAAGCCCAACGGCCAGCCTCGCCGTGGATTGGACGTCAGCCGTGCGAAGGAGTATTTCGGCTGGCAGGCGCAGGTTCCTTTTGAAGAAGGCATGCGCCGTACGATTGAATGGTTCAAAGAAAACCGTGCCAATATCAAATAACTCATGACTGAACTCGTAAAGCACGATCCCACCACCATTTATATCAAACCATCGACAGGCCTGACCGCGCTCAACCTGCGTGATATTTGGGTATATCGCGAACTGGTCTTCTTCATGATCTGGCGTGACATCAAAGTGCGCTACAAGCAGACCCTGCTAGGCGCGGCCTGGGCGGTCATCCAGCCTGTGATGACCATGTTGGTTTTTAATTTCATTTTTAATGGTGGTATCACCAAAGTAGATACTGACAGCAACATTCCATACCCTATCTTTTCATACACCGCACTTCTACCTTGGGGACTATTCGTGACTGCGCTCAACCAGGCCAGCCGTTCGCTAACCTCCAACCATAACATGATCACGAAGGTCTACTTCCCGCGACTGGTGTTGCCGATGGCTTCAGTACTGGCCGGGCTGGTGGATTTTGCGATTGCTTTTGTCATCCTGATTGGCTTGATGGTTTATTACAACGTCACCCCAGACTGGAATGTCTTATGGGCTTTACCTTCTTTCCTCCTGCTGGCCATTGTGACCGCGCTGGGTGTGGCCTTATGGCTCTCGGCCATCAACGTCAAATATCGTGACGTCAACTACGCGCTGCCCTTCCTGACCCAGTTCTGGTTTTTCATCACGCCAGTCGTTTACTCAGCAAGTGTCATTTCTGAGAAGTGGCAGTTGGTTTATTCCCTGAACCCAATGGCTGGCGTCGTCAATGGCTTCCGCTGGGCGCTACTCGGCGCGGGCAATGGCCCTGACGCGGCCTTGTGGGTTTCGGTTGGGATTTCAGTGCTCGTCCTTGTGAGCGGACTGTACTACTTCCGCAACATGGAACGCACCTTCGCGGACACGATCTAATGACGGCAGCAATTCGAGTTGAGAATCTAGGTAAGAGATATAGGATTGGTGCTGCACAGACCAAGTTCAAATACGGGATGCTGCGCGATGTTCTGGTGGATATGGTCACCGCGCCAATCCGTTGGGCGCGCTCCCTGACCAACAAACAGCCCCTGCTGGAAGACCAGCCCAACTACATCTGGGCGCTCAACGATGTTACCTTTGATGTGGAAGAAGGCAAAGTACTCGGCATCGTGGGACGCAACGGCGCAGGGAAGAGCACCCTACTCAAAGTCCTTTCGCGCGTCACCGAACCGACCCGGGGAACTGTCACCGTGCGCGGACGGGTTGGTTCGCTGCTGGAAGTGGGTACCGGTTTCCACCCCGAATTGACCGGTCGCGAGAACATCTACATGAACGGCGCGATTTTAGGCATGAAACGCGCCGAGATCGAAAGCAAATTTGATGAGATCGTGGCCTTCTCCGAAGTTGAGCAGTTCATTGACACGCCTGTCAAACGTTATTCGTCAGGCATGTACTTGCGCCTGGCTTTCGCCGTCGCTGCGCATCTCGAACCCGAAATCCTAGTTGTGGACGAAGTCCTCGCTGTTGGCGATGCTGAATTCCAGAAGAAATGTCTCGGCAAAATGGGCGACGTGGCCCAACAGGGACGCACCGTCCTGTTCGTCAGCCACAATATGTCGGCCATTTTGCGCCTGACGGAAGAAGCCATCGTGCTGGACAAAGGTAAATTACTCATGCGTGGCCCTTCGCAGCAAGCCGTAGATTATTATCTTTCCTCCGGCCAGGCTCAGGCGGGCGAACGTATCTGGGATGCGGACGAAATCCCACCCAACGCTGCGCCCTTCCGCCCGATATCGTTGCGCCTGAAAGACCAGAAAGGCAAAGTTGTCGATACGGTCCGTTCGATTGAGCCACTTACGGTTGAAATGGAATATCGTATCGAATCACCGCTGACCGGACTGCGTGTCGGGTTCTACCTCAGCACTATGCGTGGTGAATACATCATCACTTCTTTTGATACAGATGACGGGAAACAGTACGAAAAATTCAGTGCGCGCGATAGCGGTCACTACATCAGTCGCTGCATCCTGCCCGCGGACTTGTTCAATGAAGGACGTTACATGCTGGGCGTCAACGCCAGTTCCTT